>NZ_JAUBVR010000161.1:0-3260 GCF_036705955.1 Microcoleus sp. A6-C6
ATCCTCGTCTCACCGCGTCTTTCATCCCACACTAATCGAAGCGATATAATGTGGGGATTCCCGTCTGTTTAGCTAAACGAATGATACCATCAGTAGCTTCAGGGTTCTTGGCTCTTGTCGATCGCCCTTACAGAAAACTCGCGATCGGGCGATCGGCACAAAAATTTACAAAAATAGTTGATTTTTCAGAACAGTTGTGTTATAGTAGCCTAGATGCGGGAGTATAGCTCAGTTGGTTAGAGCAGGTGACTCTTAATCTCAAGGTCGAAGGTTCAAGTCCTTCTACTCCCATTTTTAAACAACATAGTACAATACCAATACCCGCAAGCTGTGGTGATATTGTCAATCTTAAAATTATTGACAATAATATCTGTGTCAATCAGCTTGTACAATAATCTCCATGAACATCCAGCAATTTGTTGACAATTCCCTCGGACAATGGCGATCGCAGCGCAGCGCCCATCACTTGACTTTCCGACACTTTGAAGCGATCGAGTCAGTCATTGATATCGTTGCAGTCTCACCCGATGATGCTGCCGTAATCGACCTCTGCAAATCCTACAACATTGACCCAGCCCAAGCAGTAAACCCCTTTCAAATGACCTGGGAGGGACACACAGATTGGGACGAAAACGCCGAAATGAAAGGCAGTTGTATCCTCGTACCAATCCCAGATCCGACAGTCCCCAATCGCGGTAAATTACTGCGAGACCAAGGATATGCCGAAACCATTCCCGCCGCCGCCGACTATCACATCACAGACGATGACACCTTTGTCCTCCTGACAAGCTACGATAACGCCGCAGCCGAAGAAAAAATTTGGTTCGCCAATCCCAACCTGCGCTTTCGTGTTTCCCTGATCAAAACAAGTCAAGGAAGTGGAGTAGTAACCGCATCATTTTCCTCAGAAATTCGATCGCTCTCCGCGAAATAACACCAATTATCAAAAATCATGCAACAGTATTTGTAGGGTGCGTCGCCACAAACAATCCCTAATGTTAATCGACAATATCGGGGCGACGCACCTTAATAGTCAATGAAACAAGCCGAACAATTGTTGGGTAGCCAGAGTTTTGATAAATGGTATAGCAGTTCTCAATCAAGTGAGGCACTCGCCGCAAATTACCAATTACCTTTTTACCAATCGCCAATTACTAATCAGTACCTACATTGATAATTGCTATACAACCAAGTTGAAAAAAGCTTATGAATTCAGTTAAAGCCAACGATTTAATCACTCTCGCTCAGTGGATGGCAGGGGATTTCAGCAACTACAAACAATCCTTTGAAAAGCCCCAACAATTTGCCCATATACATATATTTTTCCGACCTTTACCCTTTGAATTTTTCAATGCCATTGGATTTTACTCTGAGCAGGTTTATGACCACGATATGTGGACTCCCTACCGTCAAGGAGTACACAAATTAATTGACCAGGGAGCACAAATTTATATAGAAAATTATAGTCTCAACGATCCAGTGCAGTACGCCGGCGCAGCACGGGAATTAAGCATTCTCAAGACAATCAAACCAGATTGCATTCAAAGACGCCATAATTGCTCTATGGTTTTCAAACGAGAAGGAGAAATGTTTCGTGGTAGTGTAGAGCCAGGAAACCAGTGTCTCATCCAAAAAAAAGGTTGTTCAACCTACCTGATCAGTGACGTAGAAATTACCGAAACAACCTGGAGCAGTCTCGATCGCGGTATGGATGTAAATACTCATCAACAGATTTGGGGATCAGATAACGGCTCTTTATGGTTTGAAAAGCGTCAAAGTTTTGCTACAGAACTACCACAGATCTAATTATTCGTAGGAATAATTTACAGGCGATCGCAGCACATCCTACAGCCACACCTATCGCCAACAAATACTCCGGCACAAAAAAAGAACTACCTGTAGTACGTGAAGCAGCCACATCCTAGGTTATGTTAAATTATGTAAATTTTTCTAATCTAACATCTAATTATGGTAAATTTTCACATAACACAATAGTGGAGATTTTTTAAATGGTTTTTGGACCTGCATCTCGACTTGGAGTCAGTTTATTTGAAGAAACACCCTGTTTAGAACTGATGCCAGGACGTTCAGAAGAAGAAGTAGAAACCATTATTCGTGCCGTATATCGGCAAGTTTTGGGTAATGCTTACGTCATGGAAAGCGAACGGGCGACAATTCCTGAATCGCAATTCAAACGCGGTGAATTGAGTGTACGCGAATTTGTCCGCGCTCTTGCAAAATCAGATGTTTACCGTTCTCGCTTTTTCGATACTTGTCCTCGCTATCGGTTTCTTGAACTCAATTTCAAACATCTTCTCGGTCGCACTCCCGATGGCCTAGAAGAAATGAGAACCCATAGCACAATTTTAGATACCGAAGGCTACGAGGCAGACATTGATTCTTACCTCGACAGCGATGAATACCAAAACGCCTACGGCGAAAATATCGTTCCCTACTACCGAGGCTACAAAACCCAACCAGGACAAAACATGGTTGGGTTTACTCATATGTTTGCTCTCTTGCGTGGTGCTTCCAGCAGCGATTTCAAAGGAAGTCTGTCTGGAAAATCCCCAGTTCTGAACAAATACGTGATTCAGCAAACTCCTGTAGCAGTCATTCCTCCTTCCGGCGGTTCAGTTGGGGATGGTTGGTCATTTCCCGATAGACAGCGGGCTGCTAAAAGTGTTTACAACGTGGGCTCCGGTGACGAGGGTAAGGTGTTCCGTATCGAAGTCACTGGCTATCGCACTTCTGCCAAGAATCGGGTTCAAAAAATTCGGCAGAGCAACCAAGTTTATGTAGTGCCGTTTTCCAGACTTTCCCAAGAATATCAACGCATCCACAAACAAGGCGGCGTAATTGCCAGCATCACTGCTGTCAACTAGAAACCGCTTAAACTTGTAGCTTCACGACTTGGGGAATTATCTCCCTGAGCGTGTTTGCAAGCAATCCTTAATTTCCAGTTTTGAAGCGTTATTTAGCATTAGGAGAAATTCAATGAGTGTGGTTTTAGATGCACCAGTAGAACTTTGGTCTACTAGCAATGCCGATGATACACAGGCTGTAATTCGGGCAGTTTACAAACAAGTTTTGGGTAATCCCCATGTCATGGAAAGTGAACGCCTGACAGTGCCAGAATCGCAGTTGTGCGATGGTGCGATGACTGTACGGGAATTTGTCCGCGCGGGTGCATCTCACTTTGGCAAATACATCAAATTGAAAGTTGACCGTTGAGATAAGCACAGCGAAGAGAAAGGATA
>NZ_JAUBVR010000162.1:0-3243 GCF_036705955.1 Microcoleus sp. A6-C6
ATCTTTATTTGGCAATTTTACTAGCTTTTTCATTTTAACCCTTTTTTGGCATACTCGCCAAAGTGAGATGCACCCGGTCTGTATTGCCAATCCAGGCATCTAATAGCAAATATCCGATAAAAGTTTCTACTGCTGTTTCTATCCCGACTGGCCCAAGCCAATCGAGGGGCAAATTAACAGAATTGTCTGCGATCACATTCAACACAATATTAACTGTGTGCCGTGCGTTCGCAGACAAAACTTGATTCCCAGGAATGAAACTGCCACCATCGGGCAAAAATGATGGTGAGACAGTTCCGCGTTGACTTCTCCAAGTTGCCAGTTCATATTGAGCATGGGGCAGTCCGAGCAATTTGCACAACTCGGCTGCAATTTTTTCCGCCCAATCTTCACCTGTATTCGGTCGAGACTGTTTGTACAAGCAGCGGCCAAATTCTGAGTGATGGAACCAGAATTTATTCTTAGTTCCCATTTGTTCTTCTTCAGACAGATCGTAATCAGATTCTGGAACAACAATAACCGGCAACTCTTCAGCCATTTTGTCAACCTTAAAGAATGCTAAAAGCAACTATCTAACGCAGGAATTCGCGCGGATCGGTGACATACCCAGTTAGCGCCGAAGCCGCCGCCGTGTAAGGCGAAGCTAGATAAACTTGCGCTTCTTTGTTACCCATCCGGCCGGGGAAATTCCGATTAGTTGTAGATACGCAAATTTCGGGTTCATTCATCCGCCCAAAAGTATCTTTCGGGCCGCCCAAACAAGCGGCGCAAGAAGGCGCGGCGGGTTCGATGCAGCCGGCGGCTAAGAAGATTTCCGACAGCGTTTGACCGTCGTATTTTGTGACAAACAAATCTTCGTAAACTTTCTGAGTTGCCGGTACTAAATATGTCGGAACTTTGACTTGATTTCCTTTGAGAATGCGGGCTGCATTCAAAAAGTCGGAGGTTTTGCCGCCGGTACAGGAACCGATGTAAACGCGATCGATCTTGACATCGCGACAATTGCGGGCCAATTCGCGGTTGTCGGGGGAGTGCGGTTTGGCGACGACAGGTTCTAATTTGCTGACATCGTAGGTGCGATCGCTATAAAACGTAGCATCAGCATCAGTGTAAAATGCTTCAAAGGGCACATTTGTACGAGGATTAACGTAATCAAACGTGGTTTTGTCCGCAGCCACCGTGCCGTTTTTGCCGCCAGCTTCAATCACCATATTGCACAGCGTCATCCGTTCTTCCATCGTCAAACGATCGACTGTATCGCCCGCAAATTCCATTGTGCGGTAGTTAGCACCGGCCACGCTGATATCGCCAATAATTTGCAAAATCAAGTCTTTTGCTAACAAATAATCCGGCAGTTCCCCGTTGAGCACAAAGCGCATAGTTGCCGGCACTTTGATTAACAGTTTGCCGGTTCCCATAATAAAAGCAGCGTCCGTATTGCCGATACCGGTGGCAAATTGTCCGAAAGCGCCGGCATTGCAGGTGTGGGAATCTGTGCCGAAAAGCACTTCGCCGGGCCGCGTGTGGCCTTCTTGTGCTAGGGCGATGTGGCAAACTCCTTTATAGTCGGGATTTGCTTTAAAGTCCGATCGATCTGTGATGTCGTAAAAGTATTTTATCCCTTGTTCCTTGGCAAAATCGCGGAGAATATCGACGTTGCGGTTAGCGCGTTCATCGTTGGTGAAAATATAGTGGTCAGGAATTAAGACGATGCTGTCGGGATTCCAGACTTTAGCATTTTCGCCGAATTCGCGTTTGAAAACGCCGATAGTGCCGGGCCCGCAGACATCGTGGGTCATCAACACGTCTGTTTCTACCCAAATGTTTTCTCCGGGCTCGACTTTAGTGCGGCCTGATGCTTTGGCTAAGATTTTTTCGGTCAGGGTCATTCCCATAGTGCGATCGCTCTTTTAATTTAGATGCTACATAACTGTATTGTAAGCGAAACATTCCCTGTTACCGAAGATACAAGTTAAAGAAATAGAAAAATTTCGGTTTTAGTCTCGGTGTCCGTGCCATATCGCAGAATGATTAAATTAACATCAATTCAAGTGAATTATTTTGAATTCTTCCAAGGATTCAACCCACTCAATCGCGAGTTTGCCGACCAAGCAACCAACTTGAAAATTATTTTTTAAAGCATAAATTAAAACAATTAATTTAAGCAGCCCGATCTATATAAAATTCAATTTTTGTCCTGATTGTAAATCCTTTGAGGTCGAGCGTTAGTCTTGCTCAAATTAGAGAATGCTCTTAACACAAACACCAAAAAACTGCAAGTCACTCGAACGTGCGACTGGTAACTCACAGCTAGCCAGTGTTATCAATTAAAAAAGAAACTTAAATCGTTCACAGTCAAAAAAATCTCAGAGTGCATTTCTACGGCTGTAGAAATTAATGATAGTGAAATGAGCGAGATAGCCGGAGGTGACGGCTATCTAGTTTCGCCATTCTCACCGTTTATGCAAATGGAGATTTTCCAGTGAATTCACAGAAACAAAGTCGCCAGCGCGACGTTATTTTGACATCTCAAAATCTTGATCAACTCCCAGCAGCAAAAGCTGAATCTCAAAATTACGAACATATTGACACACATTATACTATCGAAGTCTGGGGCGATCGCACAAACTCAGATCCAGATACTTTAAAAACGGCGGTGTCCAAGGATTGGATCGATGATTGTGTCCTGAATCCGAGGATGCTGCACCAGATTCAGGCAGAGGTAAATCACCCAGGATTCAGCAAAATTCAGGAAATACTGGCACAATTCCAGCAAATGTTCGATCGCTTAGGGGCGATCATTTTGGCTGTAGACGGACAGGTGCAGTTCATCGCTGAACGCGCCGAACAACTGTTGAGCCAGTATTTTTTATCCCACCCCCCAGACTCATTGCCAGAACTCTTACAACATTGGTTCAAACAACAGATTTCGAGACTCACATTCAACGGCAATGTTCCATCTAGCTGTTTACCCTTGCACATTCAGCAAGCAGGAAGACAGTTGAACATCCGGCTGATTCCCGATCCGATTGGCGAGCAATATCTCTTGTTGTTGGAGGAACAAGAACTGCAAAGATTCTCTATTTCTGGTCTGGAATTGCTAGGACTCACCAAACGCGAAGCAGAGGTTCTGTTCTGGATTGCCAAAGATAAAAGTAATGCCCAAATGGGTGCATCTCACTTTGGCGAGTATGCCAAAAAAGGGTTAAAATGAAAAAGCTAGTAAAATTGCCAAATAAAGAT
>NZ_JAUBVR010000040.1:0-59816 GCF_036705955.1 Microcoleus sp. A6-C6
ATCTCCCCCTCTCCCCATCTCCCCCTCTCCCCATCTCCCCATCTCCCCATCTCCCCATCTCCCCATCTCCCCCTCTCATCTTCCGCCCTGGATAATGATGTATGCGCCCCAAACAGCAGCAGCAAAAGCCAAAATCGCAGACCAAATCGGATGTCCGCTATCACTGACTTTCCCTTCTTGACTGCGAAGAGTTTCCAGGTCGATCGCCACAGTAGCACCTCGGCGCAGCCAACCAGTCGCCACAACGGGTTTTCCGATCAAATCGATCGGGCGAGTCGTCTGTTTGATCAAAAATGGGTATAAAGAACCGATCGGGCCAATCCTCGAAACATAGTGCAACCTCACCAAACCCGTCGCCGTTTGCAAGATCAAATCTTGTCCCAGCCAATTCTCAATACCAGCCCTACCCAAAAGTTGCCCGGAAAGCTGCACAGGTTGAGCATCGACGGGCCAAGTCTCAGAATTTGACAAAATCTCCGGTAAACTCGGTGAAGTGGTTTCTTGTGGCGTAATGTCGGGGAAAAAATAGTTAATCCGGATCAAAGTACCGAGACAAAATCCGATCGGCAAACAGCCCCAAAAGATCGATCGATCGCCCAAAAGCCAATCGAGTTGCCAAATACTCGTCTTGGAAAACAGCCAGCCAACCATCCACAGCAGCCCGACAATCCCCAAACCCATCGGAATCCCAAAAAACGGCGCACCCTGTAAAAATAGTGTTGAGTCTTTAAATTCGAGTATTGATTTAAGAGACAATTTTGCTTTCTTGGGTTGTTCCGGCGACAGACTCGCCAAATCCAACTCAGTCTCCAGTTTCCAGAATTGAGCGTAGAGTTCCAATAGCTTGAAACGCTCTCCCAGCAAAGGATGCGCGCTGTTAATTGTCAACCAAGTGCGGTGAGGATTGGTGACATCCCACAGCAAAATTTGTGCTAGTGGCGCGCGTAATGCAGCACCACCAAGGGTTACAGCTTGTGCGACGCCGACGGGTAACAATAAATCGAAACTTTCGAGGAAAAAGCTTGTTTGTTTTTGCTGTTCAATATTTGCAGCAATCCCAATCGCAATTTTAGCGATAGCCCGCGTCAAACCGTTGGGATTGCCGGTAATTTCTGCTGAAGTTCGATCGCTAAAATACACTCTACGGCGCGACAACCACAACATCGGCCAGCGCAACAACTTATAAATCCCGTAACTAATAGCAGAAATTGCAGCGGTTATAAATCTGACAGCAGAACGCAAAAAGTCGATCGTCATTAAATCACACAACCGCTCGCCCCAGTAAGCAGTCTGCCAATATATAAGGTAAGGAATCTGAATCACCAACATCGCCAGCGACATCGGCGCAAAATCCCAGTGAGAAATATGGGCTAATTCCCGCGCGAAAATAGTAGCAATTTCATCATCCGTCAATTGATCTAACAGCCCTTGACTGACAGCAATCCGAGCAAAACGGGGCAAACAGCCGTAACTGAAAGCCACAGGAACATTTACTGGTAATAGTTTCAGCACCGGTACCGGCATATTTTGCTTGGTACAAAAACTTCGCAGTACGCGGCTAGCTTCCTTGCTGTGTTTGGATAAAACTGATCCGCGCAGGGTTTCGATGCCGCAAAATAGTTTCAGCAGCGCGTCTGTCAGCCAGGGAGAGGAGGCCAAAAGCAATCCGAAAACAAACTGGAGGAAGGGAGTTGGATCGCGGTAAAAAAGCTGAATCGGCTGGAAAATTGGCAATCTAGTAAATATGAAAAGCTGAACTAATAGAGAATTAGTGTTTGTCAGCAGGAATTGTAGGACAAATCGGGCTAGGAAAAATAGGGCGATCGCACTTGCAAAAGCTTCGATCCGAAACTCCAGCAACTTCAGCGGTTTGAGGGGACGCGGGTTTTTCGCGGTGCGCGCTGCTTCGCGCCAAGTTAGTTGGTAAGTATCTGTTGGGGAACCGGGACTATTTTCGTCGCTAGTTTCTGTATCGGGTGTGGTTTCTGTGGATATTGCCGGTTTGGGGGGTGGAGGTGGCGGTGAAATATGTGGCGATTTGGTGTTTCCTGGCGTGGCAGTCGGCTCTAAGGGTGAAAATCCGGTTTTTTGGTCTGCGGTTGGTCGTAGCGTAGCGGGGCGTAAGCCATCGCCCTTAACCATTTTTTTCGCTGATTCCGTTGCTGAATTGAAGGCGACAAAGCCTGTTTTTGGGGGAGTTTCCGGGGGTTTTGGGGGGCGAGGTGGGGTTAATTCGGTTAAAGTGCGATCGGCCCAGGTTTTGATTTGGGTGTTGGGGATTTTGGTGAGGGATGTGCACAGGGCGATCGCGCTTTGGAGATTTCCGGTTGCTTTGTACGCCGCCACTAACCCCATTTGGGCGCGGATTCCGGGCGGTTGATTTGCTGCGGTTTGGCTGACGGATTCTAAAAGGGCGATCGCGCTTTGGTAATCTTTTTGTTTCAAAGCCGCTAACCCAGCCTCTAGAGACTGTTTCAGAGATGAATCCGCCGAATTTTGATTGTTTGGAGATGCCATAACTGTGATTGCGCTTGTGTCTTGTCTAAGATAACCTCACCCAAAGGCAATTCGGCAACTATAGCCTTTCTCATAAAAATGAGTCGTACGGTGCGTCGCCTCGCGAAAAATCCCTGGATGCGATCGAGAATTTCATAGCGACGCACCGGGAAAACAGGACTCGCAAAACAAACAACACTTAATTTGTAGGATTACTTTTTGCAACTGGCATAAGGTGCGTCAGAATTGGTGTATGCAAAACAATTAGGTTTTGCCGTCTGACGCACCCTACTCCTTTATCTATGATCTCAAACTTTGCTTTCTAGCAAGATCGCACTTTAGAGGTCGGCTCCAACGCATTGTTAGACTGTCTTTACTTTGCATATTTCAACGTGCCCTCCTTCAAAAACTTGAACCATAAGTTGAAAGCCTTCCATCAATGACATTCCAACAAGAGGTTCTGAATCAGCTTCATCGATTGGGATAGTTATATAATCTCCATCCCAAACCAAAACTGCTTCATAGACATTAAAAACGCATTCGCTACCATCACCAAGAATAGCTCGTCCTCGTCTTTTCCATTTCAGATTTAATCGAGCAATTAGGTCTGGTGGTAATGAAAGCCAACCATTAAAACCCGTATCGATAATTGCCTCTTGATTGTAAACTTTACCCTCAGAATCAGATATCGAAAGCGTGATAATTGCTTCAAAATCACCATTAACGACTCCTGCGATCATACTAATCTCTTGGTTCGTCCACCAAATCGACGAACGTGTCGAGAGCCAATACGCACAATCCAGATTTGAGCGTCTGGGTGGCGAGTTTCAAGGCGATCGCAAGCAGCTATTTCACGCGCATCAACTTCAAAGTCTCCTGATTCGAGGTCGATCGCCACAATCTTTCCGTGATTACCTGCTTCAACTTGTGGACGTATTTGGGTTTGATAGATGAGATCGCCACGTTGAGCGAATTCTTCTTTACTATAGCGAGGCTGACGGACTGCCATAATTGTGATTCCTCTTTAAACCGCTACGTCCTTAGACATTATAATCGACAGACAAGCAAGTCTAAATATTGTATACGTCCAAACAACAATAAGGTGCGTTACATTTCATTAACGCACCCTACAAGATTAGCGATCGCACTAAGGGTTCGCAATGACATTAGCAGATTAATCCATAAACCACCACCAAACCCCAACAAATATGCCCATTGACGACGAAGACTTTGAAAGCCAATCGATCGCAGACGATCGCAAACTGCAACTTTTCACCGACAGACACGAATTTACGCGCCGATTTGCCTTTTATTTAAACGAAGACCAGCCCCGCGAACAAATTTTGTATTTTTACGGAGATGGAGGAAACGGCAAATCCTTGCTGTTAAAACACTTGCAGTTTCACTGCTGCAAAAAATTCCCCCCGCAGGTGTGGCAAGAATTGCGGGAAATCCCAGAAGCAAAAGCCGCCCAAGTTGCCGATTTTGTCCGCTACGCAAAACCCAAAACCTACACTCCCATACCCGTAGTGCGGCACGACTTCGGCTTGATACCGATTAAGGAAGATAAACCGCAAGATAGATTTTACGGTTTGCTGATGCTGCGGCGCAATCTGGCAGAATCAGCCAAGAAATATAAATTTAAATTTCCTAATTATGATTTTGCTTGCTTTTGGTATTTGCTCAACAAGGGCGAGTCTGACGCAACTCTCAATCAACTTTTCCCCAACGATTTGATTGACTTTTTGACACCTGTAGTGGAAACCTTTGCCGGATTTCCCGTGGTGTCGCAAGTTGCAGCGGGGCTGAAATTGATTGATAAATTCGGCGGCATTAAGCGCACGATGAAATTAATTCAAACGCGCCTTGGTGTCAGCGATGAAAAAGCAGATGAAATTCGCCGTAAAGATATTGATATTGAGTTAATCGACTGTTTGCCGAAATTGTTTGCGGCTGATTTGAATGCGGCAATGGCTGGGAAACATAAACCAGATCGCCTGGTGATGCTGTTTGATACCCACGAGAAGTTGTGGGATGAGAAACGGAATTCCCAGGGTGAAAAGTTTTGGTATCAAGATGAGTGGTTTCGGCGGTTGCTGAGGGCATTGGATTACAAATTGGGGATTGTGGTTGCTGTGGCGGGGCGTGATTCCCCAGTGGCACAATTGCGGTGGCCCACTGCGTCGAGGTTTCCAATTCCTGAACATTATATCGATGCACAATTGGTTTGGCATTTGTCTCCGGCTGATGCTAAGGACTATTTGCATAAAGTGGAGATTGATCTGCCGGATTTGGCGGATGCTGTGATTAAATATGCCAGCGTTAATCCTGATGAGAGTTGGGAGAATTTGCAGGTGCATCCGTTTTATTTGGGTTTGTGCGCGGATGTGGTGTTGGCTGAAAGGCGCAGGGGGATTGAGTTGCTGTCGTCGGATTTTGCGCGGATTCCGAAGTTGGAACATAAGACGGCGGAGTTGACGGATCGTTTGTTGATGTATGTGGATCGCGAAGTGCGATCGGCTGTGCATTCTTTGAGTGCTTGTCGCGCTTTTGATGAGGATTTGTACATGAGATTGGGAGCAGGTTGTCACTTCCAGGCTAGCAGTGCAAATTTTGAGATTTTGACGAGTTTTTCGTTTGTGTGGAAATCGGAAAAATGGGGGGATAATTGGTATCGGATTCACGATTTATTGCGGCGCTTGGATGCGGATAGGGATAATGAGAAAACTCGCAGGGCTCATGGAGTTTTAGAGGGGCATTATCGGGAATTGGGGAATAAGGCTGAGGCGATTTATCATGCTAATCGCTTGGATTGGGAGCGGGGTGTGAAGGAATGGGTAGAGGTGTTTAATGGAGCTTTGAACAAGAGTCGTTATGGGGAATGTGAGTCGCTGCTGGAAGTTAGGAGTGTGTTGTGGATAAAAAGCGATTTTTGGCTTGGTATCATTTCAGAATCAGAGGGAAATTATTATGTTCAGTTGGCTCGACGCGCAGAGGCAAAACAGGAATATTTAGAGGCAATTGAAGCTTACGATGGCCAACTCATCCTAGCTCCCGATAATAAAGCTACGATCAACAACAAAGGGATAGCGCTAAAATGTTTGGGTGAGTTACAGGCAGAGCTAAGTGAATTTGAGGCGGCAAAACTATCTTACTCTGAGGCGATCGCTGCCTGCAATTCAGCTTTACAAATTGCACCGGATGATAACTCAGCTCTCAACAACAAAGGGAATGCGCTACAAAGTCTGGGTAATTTACAGGCAGGGTTAACTGATTTTGAGGCAGCCAAACTATCTTACTTTGATGCGATTGCTGCCTTTGATTCTGCTTTAAAAATTATATCGGATGATATCTCAGCTCTGAACAACAAAGGGAATGCGCTGACAAGTCTGGGCGAGTTACAAACCCAGCTAAGTGAATTTGAGGCTGCCAAACTTTCTTTTTCAGAGGCGATTGCTGCCTTGAATTCTGCTTTACGAATTGCACCCGATTCTAACTATGCTCTCAACACCAAAGGGGGTGCGCTGGCAAGTCTGGGTGATTTGCAGGCAAAGCTAACTGAGTTTGAATCTGCAAAACTTTCTTTCACAGAGGCGATCGCTGCCTATAATTATGCTTTACAAATTGCACCGAATGACAACAGATTTTTTAACAACAAAGGGCTTGCGCTGCTAAGACTGGGTGAGTTACAAGCACAGCTAAGTGAGTTGGAGGGTGCAAAACTATCTTACTCTGAGGCGATCGCTGCCTGCAATTCAGCTTTAAACATTGCACCGGATAATATCAGTGCTCTCAACAACAAAGGGTTCGCGCTGCAAAGTCTGGGTGAGTTACACTCACAGCTACATGAATTTGAGGCGGCAAAACTTTCTTTTTCAGAGGCTATCCTTGTCTACAATTTAGCTTTCAACATTGCACCGGATCACAGATTTTTTAACAACAAAGGGATTGCGCTGCGAGCTCTGGGTGATTTACAGGCAGGGCTAAGTGAGTTTGGGAGGGCAAAACTATCTTACTTTGATGCGATCGCTGCCTTTGATTCTGTTTTAGGAATTTCACCGCGTTATAACTATGCTCTCAACAACAAAGGGGTTGCAATGAAAAATCTGGGTGATTTGCACGCACAGCTCACTGATTTTGAGGCGGCAAAACTTTCTTACTCAGAGGCGATCGCTGCCTATGATTCTGCTTTAGGAATTGCAGCGGATTATATCTTAGCTCTCAACAACAAAGGGATTGCGCTGATCGCTCTGGGTAATTTGCAATCAAACTTATCTGAGAAACAGGAAGCACTCAAGAATTGGCAACAGGCACTGGAAATATTTAATCGCTCGTTAGGCATTGCTCCTAACAACGATCGCCTTCGCAATAACCGTGATGTGCTGCAAGAATTTCTCGATAATTTGGGTGAGGATACTGCCAGCAGTTAGCTTGATGGGAAAGAGTGAATCAGACAAAGAAACCGGGTTTTTTCCCAAATCTGCGAATCACCACCAAGTATTCAAGGGAAAAACCCGGTTTCTGGCCACCCCTGCGTAAGTCCTAAATTTGCTAAAATAGACCCAGAAAATATCAAAATATCAAAAACATGAACGATAATTTGGGTGAAAATACTTGATGTAATATCGTGTTATATCGATCGCAATTCCTGTAGGGGCGGGTTCACCAACAATCGAAGATTCACATCGCAAATATTCATAAACCCGCCCCCACCCAACCAACCAACCCCGATCGCATAAAATGTTTATTGGTATTTGCGTTGAGAGGGGGCGGGTTTTTAAGATTGTCAATTATTGGCCGATATTGTTGGCTCACGGGCCCCTACAATATTGCTTAATCACTAACAAAACTTACCCACTCCGACAAAGAAACCGGGTTTTTTCCCAAATCTGCGAATCACCACCAATATTGTCATACAAACCCGGTTTCTGGCCACCCGCGCCAGACTTACCCACTCCGACAAAGAAACCGGGTTTTTCCCCAAATCTGCGAATCACAACGAAGTATTCTCGAAAAAACCCGGTTTCTGGCCACCCATGCACGACTTACGCACTCCGACAAAGAAACCGGGTTTTTTCCAAAATCTGCGAATCACCACCAACATTGTCATAAAAACCCGGTTTCTGGCCACCCATGCAAAACTTACCCACTCCGACAAAGAAACCGGGTTTTTTCCCAAATCTGCGAATTTTGTATCATTGTGAATTAACATGATATGGATAACTGCTGAATATAATTGATAACTTCATCTTTACTAATTATTTCAGAAGTTGGCACACAATAAGAAGGGTAAATATAATGAGTTTCACCTGTCGCTGCTGTTTTGCGTTTGTCTATTTTTGTACCATACCTATCTGGATAAATAATCCACTTTGTACTGGGACGTGTTGGCGTTATTGCTCCCCAAGCTGTTTTGGTATTTCGACAGTACCAGATAACTACTGCTGGCGAGTTTACCCATTGTTTACTTTCTACTTCACCGCACATCCAACCTTTATAACCGGGCGGTATTTGTCGAATCGGATCTGTAATACGGTGAAACACTGTTTTTACAGATATCCAAAAAATTTTCTTGCCTAAATCATCATACACAGGAATATCTTCGTCAGTATTAAACTGAGTAACAAAAGACTCTCCTGCATTAATTCCCCGTTTCCTCAGTCCATTGCGAATAAGTGTTACAGCATAATCTCCTTCAGCTAAAAATTCTTTCCAAGTCATAAATACTTAATCATACTTTTTCCTTAAAATATTATCATCAAAACTCATCTAACATTTCCTTATTTATGTCAGGCGAGGAATTTTTGATTTGATTCATTTGTTCTTTCACCATTTCTATTAAAAGATCGTTGCAGTATTCAGCAATTTCTGGATAGTTGTCTGCCATCTCTTCTAAAGGTGTTACCACAC
The DNA here is from genome assembly GCF_036705955.1 of Microcoleus sp. A6-C6. Taxonomy (NCBI): domain Bacteria; kingdom Bacillati; phylum Cyanobacteriota; class Cyanophyceae; order Oscillatoriales; family Microcoleaceae; genus Microcoleus; species Microcoleus sp. A6-C6. The sequence continues at coordinate 8,407 of NZ_JAUBVR010000040.1, forward strand.
ACGGGTCGCTAATATCTATACCCAATTCCATCCACTTCCTAGTTTGCTCCACAGCTTTATTTACCACCCCTTCTACTCCGGGTAGGTAGTTACTTATCTCCTCTAAGGAATTTAATTTGGAACTTTCCTCTACAGAAATAGAAAGATTTTCTAGTTGCTTTTTCTTAAGTATTTGAAGGTCTTGATCTTGTTCAAATACGGAAAGAAGTGAAGATGCTTCAGATTTGAGAATTTTCCTATGAGGAATCAATAAACTTTTTACTAAAAAGTAAGCAATATCTGCAATAAATTTTCGAGCCTCAAGCGGAATATGATCCCAATAATTAGTAGCAACTTCTCGAAATAGCTGATATGCTCTAATATAATGTACGTACCTATCTATGGGATCTTTTGTAGTTTTATTCCCACCTAAAATCATCAAGTTAAAAGCCTCAAAAGACATTTGAAGAGCCTTTAATTCATTGCTAAAATCTTTGATTATATTGTTTACTTTTTCATCTGAATCAACTTTTTGATAATTGTTGGCTATATCAAGTAGGAGTTCATGCGCTTCTTGAAACTTCTTTGAAATCAGAAATGGATCTTTAGAATTGAAACCTTCATCTACTAAACGATTTATTTCATCTATTTTGATATAAACTTTCAAATTTAAAGTGTAAAATTCAGAAGTAACAAATTCCGCTTCAAACTTTTGCCGAGCTTCCTCTATTTCGCTTTTAAAACTAGAGCTGAAAGCTTCAAATCTATCCAAAACAAACTGTGTCATAGCATTTAACCTCGCAGCAGTTGGCTGACTTGCACTAATCAAAGTTAGTTTACTTGCATTCTATCACAACCACACGAATAGTGCATCAAAGACTGATCGCACTTCCCGTACCTCCTCCAAGACTTAAAAACAGAAAGTCCGCCTGTGCGGACTTCGTTTGTCTAGCGCCACACATCAGTCTCACAGACTAATCACTCCAAATTCAACACACAATAAGGATAACGAGTCGTCACACAAACTACTGGCCCCACATAAAAACCCGGTTTCTGGCCACCCGCGCCAGACTTAACGCACTCCGACAAAGAAACCGGGTTTTTTCCCAAATTTGCGAATCACCACCAAATATTCAAGGGAAAAACCCGGTTTCTGGCCACCCGCGCGTCAGTCCTAAATTTGCTAAAATATCCCCATAAAATATCAAAATATCAAAAATATGAACGAATCCCAAATACCGCAAATACCTTGGCTACCCTTAAGCCGAGAAGCGCACAAACTATCAGTTACCGACAGATTAGCTCTAGTCAATGCGATTGTTGAGTCCATCAGACGGGAACTAAAACCCCCACAATCTTTACCAGATAACTTCGTGGAACCCATGACGGGGCTAGCAAAAACTGATGCACTACCGCTAACAAATACCGAAGTTAAAATTAGATTGCACCCCGATCGCCAAGGTGCAGCCAAGCGACTCAGAGGACTAGCCAAAACAGATATGCCACCGCCTACAGATGCAGAAGTTGCACTCATGTTAGAAGAACGTTTGGTGGAGAAGTACCTAAAATGAAGGTATTAGTAGACACCAATATTATCCTCGATAGTTTGCTAGAGCGAGAACCATTTGTAGAGGATGCTGATGCTTTATTTGAGGCGATTGAAAATGAGGAAATAGATGGATATGTAACAGCAACAACCTTAACAAATATCTTCTACATTGTCAGAAGACAAACTCGCAGCCTCGATCGCGCTAGGCAAGCTATTTCTGAAACACTAGCATTAATGAAAGTCTCAGCCGTCGATCGCGAGGTTTTGGAAATAGCATTTGCATCTAATTTAACCGATTTTGAGGATGCCGTACAGTTAGCTTGTGCGCTGTCAGATAACCTGGAGGCGATCGTCACCCGCGATGCAGAAGATTTCGTCGGTGCTACCTTATCAATTCTATCACCTAGAGAGTTATTAAAACGTTTGGAATAATATTAGCAGGATTTACGCACTCCGACAAAGAAACCGGGTTTTTTACCAAATCTGCGAATCACAACGAAGTATTCTGGAAAAAACCCGGTTTCTGGCCACGCGCGCAATCCTGGACGCACTGCGACAAAGAAACCCGGTATTTCCCCCAAATCTGCCAATCACAACGAGTATTCTCGAAAAAACCCGGTTTCTGGCCACCCGCGCGTAAGTCCTAAATTTGCTCAGAAGGACTCAACCTCTCAGCTTACCTTCCCGGCGGTGTACCATCAGCCGATCGCACTCGCCCGGTCTTATTTGTTTTGATGCGGGATTGGATAGTTATAATATGAGAATCAATTCAACAAGTGCGATCGAACCCGCTATCATCAGCCGAAAACTTGCACTCAAGGATAATTATGCTGAACAATCTTCAACAAGATCACCAACAAGACATACAGACTATTACTCAGGTTTTGGCAAAAATCACCAGTCGCACGCCGGATCAGATTAAACCCTTACTAGATGCGATGCTCAAACGGCTAATAGAATCTCAACAACCTCCATTTTACGAAACAGCTACTACAACAGAATGGTTAATAGCATTTCAAGAATGGGTTGACAGTCATCGTAGCCTAAACCTCCCCAATCTTTCAGATGAAGCTATTAGCCGAGAGAGCATTTATGGAGACAGAGGTTAAATGCCATTCCTCCTCGATACAAACATACTGCTGCGTAGCGTCGATAGCACACACCCAATGAATCCTGATGCTGTCAATGCCATCATTACTTTGCGTAATCGCGGGGAACAACTTTATATCGTACCCCAAAATTTGATAGAGTTTTGGAACGTCTGCACCCGCCCAATCCAGAGAAATGGATTAGGACGTACTGCAACAGAAGCAGAGGCAGAAATTAATCGCTTAAAACAGATTTTTCCTCTTTTGTTGGATACAGAAGCAATTTACCAAGAATGGGAGCGACTGGTGATCACATATAAGGTTATAGGTGTCAACGTTCATGATGCGCGGCTAGTTGCGGCTATGATCGTTCATGGTTTAACCCATATCCTAACTTTTAATATTACTGACTTTGCTCGTTATTCAGAAATTACGGCTGTTAATCCCCCAACTTTAAAGATGTAGACGGCGGTTGAAACCGCGTCTACACAAACGATGTCCGGATGGTGCGCGGACTAAAGAAAATAACGTAATTTCAACGGAATTTCAACTATCGTGTTTTCTTCAACCCGCGGAGGCGGGTTTTGTTTGTGTCGCCGCGAATTCCATTCGCCCGGTGTAGGGTTTCCCTACTCCGCGCTAACGGCCAAACCAGAAACCACAGGCGCGATCGCATTTAGCTTCAAAACAGGATGCTCACCTTCCACCTGACGGCAATTCCAGTCATTCCTAAACAACAAAACCGGCCGCCCCCAACTATCCTTCACCGTCACAGTATTAAACAACCGCCCAACCTTAGCCAGCGCATCCCAACCGCCATCAACCCAACGAGCTACACTATAAGGCAACATTTCGATCGCAGTTTCCACATTATATTCCGACTGCATTCGGAACTGCACAACCTCAAATTGCAACTGTCCCACAGCCGCCAAAATCGGATCCCGTTTCGACTCATCCACCGAATACATAATTTGCACAGCGCCCTCTTCCTGCAACTCCGAAACACCTTTGCGGAACTGCTTAAACTTAGAAGGATTCGGATTTCTCAAAACAGCAAAAAGTTCCGGCGAAAAACAGGGAATCCCTTCATATTCCAGCTTTTGACCAGTGTAAATAGTATCCCCGATCGCAAAAACCCCCGGATTGTTCAAACCAATCACATCACCCGGATACGCAACCTCGATCGACTCCCGATCCTGAGCAAATAACTTTTGAGGCCTTGACAAACGCACCGTTTTACCAGTCCGAGCGTGAGTCACGTTCATATCCTTTTCAAACTTACCCGTACAAACCCGAATAAACGCCACGCGATCGCGATGTCGCGGGTCCATATTCGCTTGCAACTTAAACACAAACCCGGTAAAATCTTCATAAGTTGGCGGAAGTTCCCCGACGCTGCTGTTGCGGGCGATCGGCTTCATCGCGTAATCTAAAAACGCATCTAAAAACAGTTCAACCCCAAAATTGCTCATCGCGCTACCAAAGAAAACCGGAGTCATTTTCCCAGCCCGAACTAAATCTAAATCGAGTTCAGTTCCTAACTCATCCAGCAGTTCCAACTCTTCTTTAAGCTGATAGTAAAGGTCTTGTTCCAACAAATCCTCAATCCGCGGATCGCCCAATTCAATTACTGTATCCACAGCCGCGCGAGAACCGTGTTTAGTCCGCTCGAATAAGTGAATTTTGCGCCCTCTGCGATCGAAAACACCCTTAAAGCGATCGCCCGTACCGATCGGCCAATTCACCGCATAAGTCTGCAACCCCAATTCCTTCTCAATTTCGTCCAATAAATCCAAAGGATCTCTGCTAGGGCGATCGAGCTTATTAAAGAAAGTAAATATAGGCAAACGTCGCAGCTTACAAACTTCAAATAACTTGCGAGTTTGCGGTTCCAAACCCTTAGCAGCATCCTCAAGCATCACCGCATTATCAGCCGCCGCCAGAGTGCGATAAGTATCTTCACTAAAATCTTGGTGTCCCGGAGTATCGAGCAGATTAATGTGATAATTTTGATACTCAAACTGCAACACAGTAGAAGTAATCGAAATTCCCCGCTGCTGTTCCATCGCCATCCAGTCAGAGGTAGCGTGTCGCTGAGCTCGCCGCGCTTTCACAGAACCTGCTTCGTGAATCGCACCTCCGTAAAGCAGCAGCTTTTCTGTCAAAGTAGTTTTCCCCGCGTCGGGGTGAGAGATAATCGCAAAGTTGCGCCGGCGCTCAACAGCAGCTAGCAGTTCAGTTTCGAGTTCTGTTGTCATCACAAATTAGGTAGGGGAATCATCACCCGATCGCCATTATAGCCTGTGCTACAGTTGCTATTAAAGGTAAAATTATCGGTAAAGTCAAGGAATAAAACTAATATGTACGACTCCGACAAGCGGAAGCTGCTATCACTGGTGTGTCACGGGGCAATTTTTTTCAGTACCTTAGTGTTCTCGATCGGAGCGCCGATCGCTGTATTGTTAGTATCAGATGACCCCGTTGTCAAAGAAAACGCCACAGAAGCCATCAATTTTCACCTGAATGTATGGCTGTACAGCACCGTGATTGTGGTGTTAACTGTCGTCACTTTTGGGCTTGCAGGCTTTATCCTCGTGCCGCTAGGTTATCTCCTGCACTGGGGACTGACAATTATGGCTATCCTCCACGTTTTGCAAGATCCTAACCAACCTTATCGGTACCCTTTTATTTTCCGAATAGTTTAGACAGCAAATCGCTCTTCACCATCGATTTAAACAACCCGATTTCTTGTAGAAACCGGGTTTTTAATTGTTTGATAGAAGAAGGAAGAAGGAAGAGAAAAGAAGGAAGAAGGAAGAAAAGAAACGGTTTTAGCTTAGCAATTCGTAAGGAAGAAAAGAAACGGTTTTAGCAATTCGTAAGGCGCAGTACGCATTTTACGGGAGAAAAATTGTGCCTACCTAATTGCCGCTCGAATAAAACACAATTCCCAATTCCCAATTCCCAATTCCCAATTCCCAATTCCCAATTCCCAACTTTCATCGCATTTCAGCAACTCTAGCAGTCTCTGTCGGTGGCATAACCGCTTCTTTAGCATTCAACTTTATATTCAACTCACGAATCCGGCGCGACAGCAAGCGAATAATATTAACAGCAATTCCCGGCGTTTCATCGATCGCATCATAGAGCTGCATTTGAGTCAGCATCAAACACTCCGATTGTTCCAGAGTAGAAATAGAAGCCGATCGAGGTTCCGCATCAAACAGCGACATTTCCCCGAAACAAGCCCCGGCTTTCAACTGTGCCAAATCCCGATCGCCTATATGCACCCGCACCGTACCCGATACCAAGATATAGAGCGATCGACCTTCCTGTCCTTCCGTAAAAATCCTATGCTTAGAAGGAAACGAAAGTTCATCCATCACCGATGCTAGACGCACGAGAAAATCATCCCGCAGTTCCTTAAAAATGGGAACTTCCCTGACAAACAATAGGCGTTCGACGCTGGTTAACATAATGCGATGCAGTGATTAATTTAAACTTTCAAAGGAGAAGAAAAAGGGGAGAGGGGGAGAGTGGGAGAGGGGGAGAGTGGGAGAGGGGGAGAGTGGGAGAGGGGGAGAGTGAGGAGTTGTTCTTGTTTTTTCCCTCTTTCTTCTTCCCTTTTCTTTCTTCCCTCTTCCCTTTTCTTTCTTCCCTCTTCCTTCTTCCTTCTTCCCTCTTCCTTCTTCCTTCAGAATGATAACTTTACCTTTTTGTGCTATTCCCCAACTCTGCCATCATCTCTTCAACTTGAGCTGATACCAAATTATCCGGGTCATTTTGCAGCCTCGGCAACAATTCGAGCAAAGCCCGCGGCGAAGCTATTTTCAAATAGGCTAACACTGCTTCGCGCACAAAGCCCGTCGGGTGTTGCAGACAGACAAGAGTTTGTTGGGCGGTAAGACTCCAACGCGCTTCCCTCGCCAAGTGAAAGCAGCAGGCTAAGGCCCAATCCGAAAGGAAATGGCGCAATTCTAGCAAGCGGCGCAAACGATCGCTAGGGGATAGAGGTTTGTACACCATCAATTCGGAGAGATTGCTCAACTTCTCTGTTTCTGAGTGCTGATCCAACAAATTAATCAGCGATCGCTTCTTAGCGATATCCACAGTATTGTCGAGAATTTCCAATCCCCTAGCCACCAAAGAAGGTTGGCCAGAAGCAATGTTGAAAGCAGCAGCTTGTACGGTGTCCAACGCATAAAGAAACTTCATCAGCAAAAAACATCGCTCCTTAGCATCAGCTTCCAGCCCAGCCAAAGCCCGCTGCAACAATTGAGCCGTATCGTTATCCTTCGCAGGTGCGGGGCTATTTACATCTCGCTCTGAGAAATTGCTGTAGGTTGTTACCCCAGACAAATCTACCAGAGCCGCATAAATTTGACCGATAAACATCAACTCCTGTTCGATGAGAGTTTCCAATCCGCTGCGGCCAATGCGGTCTAGAACCCCTTCTATCCCCGCTTCCGAGGGCATTTTCAATAGGATGCGGAGGATGTTGCGCCTGGTAGTTCCCCAAGCCGTCATCAAATTGCTGACTAAAATGTCGATCGCCTCCACAGTCCCAATTTGACCGAGAGCCGTCCAAGCTTGCAATCTGACCAAATCCGACTTGTGGATGTCCTCAGCTAAATAGACGAGCAAAGGAATCGCATCATTGTGAAGTTTGACGATCGCCTGCAAAGCCGCTTCCCTAGTCGATTTGTAACCGAGTCCGCGCAGCAGCGAAGGATAATATTCTTCCGAATGAGTAGAAGAAATCACATCTAACAGAGCACAGCGCACTCGCAGAGATTCATCTTGCAACAGATTGGGAATATACAGCCGCAGTCCTTGCAAATAATCAGCCTCTCCTAGAGCCCGCGTCCCCATCACCCGTTCTCGTTCCAGCTTGTGGGTGAGCATTTGGCGCAGCGTATTAGTAGCTTCTGCCTTTTGCTGGCGATCGCCCCTTCTCATAATTAAAGCAGCCGCCGTACCTCGTACCACCGGATCGACGATCGGCTGCAAATAAGGCCGCAAGCTGTCAATATTCGGTTCAGCCTCCGTCAGCCAGATGTAGCGCAAAGCCAAAGCTAGCACCTCCGGCGGCAAAGATTGCTCCGACAGTGCGCGGACAGCTTCTAAATATTCCGGGTTCGGATGTTGCAGCATGGTTTCCAAGCTCTGGCGCTGCAAAGCCGAAGGCAAAACTTCCAGGATAGGCGCCAAAACTTCTCCGACATTTTTCGGGTCAATTTGCGTCAGCAGTTCTATGCAGGAGCGCTTTTCATCTTCGCCCCCCGGCTTTTCCAGAGTTTCCACCACTGCGCGTTTGAGAGCTTTCAGGTCAACGTCGGTGACGCCCAAGCGCCCTCGTTCCGCACTTTTGACCAACAAACCCACGTATTGAGAGCGGATCAGCCAGACTACAAACAGCCACACCAAAGCCAAAAGTACGATCACGCCAATAAATATCAAACTTTGGTTGTCGTGAAATAGCTTGTCCTTTTCGTCTTGGTGGGGCAGTATCTTGTCTGTCACCCACAGCATAATCAGGATGCCAACTCCTGTCACTCCGCAGGACAGAGGTTCGCCCACACCGTTGACTAGAGTTTGAATACCCGATCGAATATTGTCAGGAATCGGTTGGAATAAAACCGGGCTCACAGTTTCCAACAGCGTGTAGTGCAGCAGTTCGTCCAGAAATCTCAGCAATATCAGTCCGATGAACACAGAGACTAGCTGGCCCAGAGATGCTCCTATCGTCAGCACGCCGAGGATCGCGATACCCGCCGGCAAAATCATCGCCGTCACAAATACACCGATTCGTTCTACCAAGCGACTGGAAGCAAACCACTGAGTCGCGACTTGAAACAGACCTTGTATACCTTCGTAAATCCCCAAAAAGCTAGCAATCCAGCTAGCTCCATTGGCACCGTCCGAAGGGTTTTGGTATTCTAGCTGGCTGTAGAATTGAAAATCTACCAACACATAGAGGACTTCTGCAAGGACGAAAAAACTGACTAGAGGTATGGCATATTTTTGCAGAGGGCCTGTAACTTTGCGGGCGGTAAATTCTTGTTGGTCGTCTTCGTCCTCGTCATCTGTCCAGTGAGCCGTTTCCGGGAATGCTTGGCGGTATTTTTCCGTGAGGTAGTACAGTAACAGCGAGCCTGTCGCCACCATTAACCCCGATATCAGAGTAACGTTTTTGAGTCCGACTACGTACAACAAAACCGGCAGAGAAAACCCGCTGACTACTCCAGCCACTAGATAACCACTGCTGACTAGCGGATAGGTGCGCTTGATTTCTCTAATATTAAACAGTTGGTTGGAAGTAATGGAAGTATTCAGGTCATTGAGGACATAGCAAGCTTCCACCCACAGCCACATCAAAAAAATAGTAATAAAAGCGATGCTGATGCCAGCTATCTTAGTATTTTCATAGCCGATGCCGAATCTAAACAAAAATAGCGGTACCGACATCATTGCCAAAACCACTACAACGGTGCGCCTCAGTGGCAAGATTTTTTGCAGCCACGAGTAGACAAATCCCAAACCAGAACCTATAAAGGCGCTGGCTATATAGATATAGGGCATTTTGTCCGCACCGAATTCGTCTAAAAACAGACCTACCGTGCTGAGTTCCAGCCAGATCAGCCCGACGGAGGTGAGAGTGTAGACGAGGAACATCAGTACGGTTCGCTCTACTTCTTCCGATCGCAGGTTGAGCGATCGCAGCACTCCTTTTCCTGCTCCCGCCCAAGCGCTGATTTGAAAATTTTCCATGCTTCTGATGCGTAGATATCCCGATTTGAAATTTAAGATTTGAGATTTGAAATTTACTCCACAGATGCCATCTAGGAGCTGGAACTTTGGTCTAAAATTTTTGCTTTGACCCTCCACGACTATAGTCGGAAACCTATATCCGTTTTGGGGCGTGGCAATTAGTCTACCGTCACCAGTCTATTAATATTGACTGATGACTGATGACTGATGACTAATCACTCATAACTATTTTTTCGGCGACAGCAGCATCATCATACTGCGGCCTTCTTTTTTCGGCGCTTGCTGCACCTCTGCGATTTCCTGTAAATCTGTGGCCATGCGCTTGAGCAAGTCCTCTGCTAGGTTACTGTGTTGGATTTCCCGACCTCTGAACATGATCGTGGCTTTTACTTTGTCCCCAGATTTGATAAAGCGGTCTGCTAGTTTGAGGCGCACTTGGTAGTCGTGTTCTTCAATTTTGTAGCGCATCTTCACTTCCTTCACGTCAGCAGTGTGTTGCTTCCGCTTTGCTTCTCGCGCTTTCTTTTCCTGCTCGAATTTGTACTTCCCGTAGTCCATGACGCGACATACAGGCGGGTCAGCTTTGTCACTGACAAGTACGAGGTCGAGTTCTTTTTCTTCTGCCAGACGCAGCGCTTCTGCGGGCGTCAATATCCCTAGTTGCGCGCCGTCGGTATCGATCACCCGGATTTTGGGGTATCGAATATTTTCGTTAATCTGGGGTAGGTTGCGATTTTGTCTTCTTTCAATCACAGGCATGAATGGTTTTACAATCAGTAGTTGAATATTGAAGCTTCTTGATAGTTACAGGTTCGATCGACCAATATTTCAATTGTCCGAGCGAGCTATTTTGTAAGGTGTTGCCCTTACCGGACGTACTACCGCGCCCTCTCTCCCCTCAGCTCAAGCTTTAGGGAATATTTGGACGATCGTAAATGAATTCTTACAATACCTGTTATTCTACTCAGTCTGGCTAAGTTTCTGCGTAGTTTTATTTTAACTTCACACACGAGCGTCCGCCCCCGTGTCAGATTGATGACAAAACGGTCGAAAATTCCCGGTCAATCGTTAAAAATGAGGTAAAACGGCTTTTATTACCGCATATAGCCCAGTCTGGCAAGTGCCCCAAGTCCCCCAAGTCCCCTGATTTGCCTTGTAGAATAGGTATAACCAAGTGTAAATTTATGTTACGAGCTGAGGCAAAATTGACAAATTCTCTGCTGTGGCACCAACGGGTGGGAACTCAACGAGACTGGGTGTGGCGTGGTTGGCAAACTCGCTACACTTATTTACGGCCAGCTTTGGGACAAAATCAAGGCGCGATCGCATTTCCCGATTCTGCGGACAAACCAATCACCTCCGCCACATCAAGCACCCCGATTATTTTACTGCACGGATTTGGAGCTTCGATCGGGCATTGGCGCCAAAATTTCGCCCCACTCGCCGAAAACCATACAGTTTACGCCTTAGATTTGCTGGGGTTTGGCGCTTCTCAAAAAGCTCCCGCCAACTACGATGTGTCTTTGTGGGTCGATCAAGTTTATGATTTTTGGCTGACTTTTATCAAAGAGCCCGTAGTATTGGCAGGAAATTCGATCGGCTCCCTGATTTGTCTGGCCGCCGCCGCCGCTCACCCGGACATGGTGGCTGGTACGGTAATGATTAGCCTCCCAGACCCCTCTGTGCGAGCCGAGGCGGTGCCCGGATGGCTGTTACCGGCGATCGAAGCTGTAGAAAGTTGGTTTGTTTCTCCGCTCATCCTCAGACCTCTGTTTGCTTTCGTCCGCAAGCCTGCGGTTGTCCGCCGCTGGGTTGGCTTTGCCTACGCCAACCCGGAAGCTATTACCGACGAATTAGTGGAAATTCTAGCAGGGCCTGCGGGCGATCGGGGAGCCGCCCGTGCCTTCTGCGCTGTATTCAAAGCTGTAGGAAGTGCACAAGTTGGCCCCGGTGTCAAGACTGTGCTGCGAAATTCCACAATCCCAATGCTGTTAATTTGGGGCAAACAAGACCGGATGATTCCCCCTCGGTTCGCCCGCCCCCACCAATTTGTCGAATGCAATCCCAATTGTGTAGAGCTAGTGGAATTAGACAATGCCGGCCACTGTCCCCAGGATGAATGCCCGGAACAAGTAAATCAAGCAATTTTGAACTGGATGAGCCGGAATTTTGCAGCTAGGGGCAAGAGTCAATTGCAGCGCAGTTGATTAGACACGGGCAGTGCGTTGCTAATTAACCAAAATAACTTGCAGGTATCGATCCCGCTCAAAAATAAAGTTGTGATAATTCGATCGCACGCGGTGGTATGGTATTACAGAATTTCCCTCACTCGTTGACACAATCGCCAAGATAGTGTATCTTTTCTAACTGGTAGCATACATACAAGTTATGTAGTTAGTCGAAAAGCGAGTCATCAAACCAAATTACAGGTTTTATCGAGCAGCCCATCGACTGTTTTTACTGTCCCAAAAACTTGACAACTGCCCTAACTATATTTGCCGCCCAAAATTTTATCCGCGTCAATCAACCAATGCTCTGGCTGTCCATCGTGCACTCAAAAAGAGTGTTAATAATGACAAAGCATAGCCCGCAAAGGTAACAGAAAAAACTCTCCGGTTACTGCTGACAGCATCGACTAGCGATCGTAGTGTCAGGAAAATCGCGATCGCCCTACTAATTTTCGATCATCGCCGAAAATTCATGAGTAAAAAAAACCAGAAAAAAAGAGAGCAGGGACGCTATGTAATTGTATTTAACTGTCAAGCTGTCAGCAAAAATGTTTGTCCCCAAAAATATGCCACTTTGTCGGAGACTAATATTTTGTAGCCATCAAAAGTCAGCTAAATCTTGAAAATCTGGATTCTTTTCAAGATCGGTTGTTAAGTTGTCGGTATGGTATAAAAAATTAGAACGAAACACAACAGTCAAGCGGATTATTACCCTTGCCGTAACAAGCTGCGCCAATATTAAAGAGCGATAAAACCGCTCCCTTGAAGAACCTTCATTCAGTTGACAGTTGACAGTTAACAGCGACCTCTAATTGAAAGGAAGAGGATTGGAGTAATGAATAGTTTTTTTTAATTTTTCCCCGATCAGGGTTCCGGCTTTAAACCAATTCTTTCTGGTAAAATTTGACCTTATAACTTGTATCTTCTAACTTCAAGAAAGACATTGTTTTTTGCTCCTAAAAATAAATACCTTCCCTTGTGCCAACAATTTTTCAGTCAGCTTATAACCGATCGCCCCCAAATATACGGGCAAGTTCCAAAATGCCATGATTGGGCATTTTGTAGGCTGTTAACGCATAAATAAAGTCAATGAGAGCCAACAACTGACGGTCGGAAGTCCCCAGTCGGCTAATGGCTCACCGCTGAAAGCCGATCGGGCAAGCGGCACCCTTCCACCTTTTAGCAGTAACGCAAACGAGGAAAAAACTGTCGTGAAATTCCACTGGCTACTACCGAGTTTCTTAAGTGTATTTTTGCTCGCTGGAGCCGCCGAAGCAGCGAGACTGCAATCTTGGCGGTTTGATGCTTCAGAGAACCGGCTTTACATTAGAACAGAGGGGGGAGTTCAACCCAAAGCTCAACTGATTTTCAACCCCACGCGGTTGGTAATCGACTTACCGGGGACGAGTCTGGGACGTTCTGCGGTCAGCCAACCGCTCTCAGGAGCGATCGAATCTGTGCGAGTAGGACAGTTTGACGACGATACCACCAGAATAGTTGTCGAACTCAGAGACGGATTTACCCTAGATCCGCAGCAAGTAAAATTCCGGGGAATTTCTCCCAGCGAGTGGACAGTAGATTTGCCAACGCCAGTGCGGGGAGCAACTCAAAATCCGATTTCAGAACCAGGGGGAGAAAGATTATCGGTTGAACCTTCAGCAACGGAAACCCAATCTGCTGAAGCGACTGTAGTTCAGAACGTTCAGGTGACGGCGGACGGTTTTTTAGTCCGCACTGCGGGCGGGCGCCCCCAAATTAATTTTCAACAAAGTCGGGCCGGGGACATCGCCACCCTCGATATTGAAGGAGCTACTTTAGCTCCGGGCGCGGGCGGCCAACAGCCTCAAACGAACGGCAAGTACGGAGTTGACAAGATTGAAGTGCGGCAACTGCCAACAGATCCGCCCGTTACCCGCGTGACTTTGCGGATGAAGAGTTCTAATACTCAGTGGCGCGCTTCTGTGAGCAATTCGGGCTCTGTTGTGCTATCGCCAGGGGGCACGAGGCCGCCAATCCTCACGGGCTCCCAACCTGTAACTGTTGGGAGACCAGCTCAAGCAAGTTTAGCGAGAGTTCAGTCCATTGATTTAGCCAGTAATGGCACGCAATTTGTGGTGAGAACTGACCGCCAAGTCTCCTATACCAGCGGGTGGGATCAGTCGTCGAAATCTTACTGGATTCGGCTCGCTTCTAGTTCTCTGACTGGGCAAATTCCTCAGCTCGATGGGAACAGTCCTGTATCGTTTACTGCCAGTCAGGAAGACGCGGAGACTGTGGTGATTTGGGTGCAGCCGCGATCGGGGGTACAGGTAGGCAGGGTGACGAGACCTAACCCGCAGTTGCTGTCTTTGCAGTTGCGATCGAGTGCTAGCGCGCAGCCACCTGTGACTCGCGATCCAAATCCGCAGCCGTTGCCGAGAAGGACTATCGGAGCGGGTGATTTGCCCCAAGCTTCTAACCGCCGCGTCGTAGTAGCGATCGATCCAGGCCACGGCGGCCGCGATCCGGGTGCAGTCGGGATTCAGGGCATTCAAGAGAAGGAGATTGTTTTAGATATCTCCTATCAGGTGGCGAGGCTACTGGAACAGCAGGGAGTGCAGGCGGTGCTGACTCGGACTGATGACAGCGAAATCGACCTGGAACCGAGAGTTTCTTTGGCAGCACGGGTGAATGCTACTTTGTTTGTCAGCATTCACGCTAATTCGATTAATATGAGTCGCCCGGATATTAGCGGGATTGAGACTTATTATTTCGATAGCGGACAAGATTTAGCTCGCGTGATTCACGCCAGTATTTTGGATGGGACGGGAGCGACTGACCGCCGGGTGCGGCAGGCGAGATTTTATGTTTTGAGGAAGAGTTCTATGCCTTCTGTTTTGGTGGAAGTCGGTTTTGTCACGGGTGCTGAGGATGCTGCTAAACTTTCTGACCCAGCTTACCGCAGTCAAATGGCCGCTTCGATCGCTCGCGGCATCTTAGTTTATCTTCAACAAAGATAATGGGCATGGGGCATCGGGCATGGGGCATGGGGCATGAGGCATTGGGCATTGGGCATTGGTAATTGGGCATTGGGCATTGGGCATTGGGCATTGGGCATTGGTAATTGGTAATTGGGAATTGGTAACTAATGACAACAGACAACAGACAACAGTTAACAGTCAACAGTCAACAGTCAACAGACAACAGACAACAGACAACAGACAACAGTCAACAAAGAATCGGTATTTTTGACAGTGGCGTGGGTGGTTTGACTGTTTTGACGCAGTTATACAAACAATTGCCGAACGAATCAATACTTTATTTTGGAGATACGGCGAGACTGCCTTACGGGACTCGCGCGGCGTCGGAAATTGTACATTTTGTCCGGGAAATTATGGCCTGGCTGGTCGAACAAGATGTGAAAATGGTGATTATGGCCTGCAACACCAGTTCTGCTTTGGCGATGGAGATGGTGCAGGCTGAGTTTGATATTCCGGTGCTGGGAGTAATTCTGCCGGGGGCGCAGGCTGCGGTGCAGCAAGGTAAGCGGATCGGAGTCATTGCAACTCCTGCTACTGCTGCTAGCAATGCTTATCGAAATGCGATTTTGGAAATGGACGCTTCTTGTCGGGTATGGCAGGTTAGCTGTCCGGCTTTTGTGCCGCTGGTGGAGCAAAATCGGATTCACGATCCTTATACTTCTGAGGTGGCGCGGGAATATTTGGCTCCTTTGATTCAGCAGCGCATCGATACGCTGATTTATGGCTGTACTCATTATCCGCTGTTGGCTCCCGTGTTGCGATCGCTCTTGCCTGCTGGGGTAAATTTGATCGATCCTGCGGTGCGCGTGGTGGCTGCTGCGGCGAGAGAATTGGAGGTTTTGGGGCTGCGGAATGCTGGTGTGGCGCTGCCGACTCGTTTTTGTGTGAGTGGCCCTCCGCAGCAGTTTGCGGACTTGTCGGTGCAGTGGCTGGGCTGTACTCCTGCGGTTGAGAAAGTATCTCTGCCGGCTGTTGTACGTAGCGAAGCGGGGCGTAAGCCATCGCCCGTATCCCTGGAATCTGTCGAATAAGCCGGCCAATTTATCGATCGCACGGAGCGCGTTGCTTGCATTCGAGGATCGCACAAATATTACCCCCACATCCCAGACACTTAGGGATTTGGGGGTTTAATTATGGCGATCGAAGGTAGCAATCAATCTACGATCTGTAATAAAATGCAACAAAAGCTTTGATGAACAATGCAAATAACGTCCTATATCTGCTGGAGATCTTCAGCCTTGAACCATGTCAACCTATATATCGCAAGCAGTGTTACTTGTAGACGGCTATAACATGATTGGACTGTGGCCTCGACTCCGAGAGAAGCGCGATCGCGACGAACTCGAAACAGCTCGCCGTGAGTTAATTGAGGTTTTAGTTAACTACAGCGCCGTTCAAGATTTTGAGGCTCGACTCGTGTTTGACGCTCACTATCGAGATACTCCCAGCGTTAAAGAAATTATTACTAAAAATTTATCAGTGCACTACACTGACTTCGGTCAGACAGCAGATACTTATATTGAAAAGTCTTGTGCTAATTTGCGGTATGAGTTGCGATCGATCAAAGGCAAAGGGCGCATGATTGTCGCCACCTCAGACAGAGCGCAGCAATTGACAGTAGTCGGCTACGGTGCCGAATGGATGTCCGCCGAACAACTAGCCGCTGACGTAGAATCCACCGCCCGCCGCAGCGAGCGCCAGCACAAATCCCGCAAAAAAACTTCTAGTCGCTTTCTGGCCAGTTCCCTCGATCCAGAATCCCAGCAGCGCCTCGCCAGAATGAGAATGGGGCTGCATTAGCTGCCTAAACCCGCTTGGTGTATGAGAAAAAAAAAAGTTTGCAAAAGGCCTTGCCAAATCGAATCGGTTCAGCTACTATTAGTAAATGTGGGTGACAAAAACCACGCAATCCTCGGTAGCTCAGTGGCAGAGCGATCGGCTGTAATGAATGCAAGCCTTTGGTATTAACCAAAAGCCCTAGTGACATAGCAGCTTTATCCGGTAACGGGTACTGAAAAATCGGGTGAATTCAAGGAAACCGCAGCTCTTCGGGTGGCGGCAATCTTGAGCCAAGTCTGGCGAAAGGCAGTGGTTTTGACCACAAGTAGCCATAAAGGTGCAGAGACTAGAGATGAGGAGCCTAACCAATAAATCTCACAGCGCCCGACATCCCGCGACAGATATTAAATCTGCGTTCTAGGGATGATGAAATAGTCCACGCCCTTCGGAAACGTTGGGATAAGTGTAACCGATTGGTCGTAGGTTCAAATCCTACCCGGGGAGTTAGTAAAAGTCTGAAGTTGGAATTTTCCAGCTTCAGATTTTTTTTGTGTTTAATTATGGTCATGAATCCCAAGCCGATTCTGGTCAGATTCAAAACATCCGTTGAGAATCCCCACGAATGCAAGACCAGCAAGAGATCAAACCTAAAATATCCTTGTGGGGAACTGCATTTGCGAAGCCCAAAGACCGTTCAACTCCCGAAACCATCTCTTTTCGATGCTTTCACGGAGTCTTTACAGAATTTCTGAAAAATAAAGTGAGATTTTGCATAAAACTACCGAGTCGGCCCCGATAGATAAGTATGAGGGACAGTTAGGCGGTTGGGTCGATCGCCCTTCAACTTCCAAAACCAACTCTTTCGGTACTTTCACGCAGTCTTTACAGAATTTCTGAAAAAAAATTGAAATTTTGCATAAAACTACCGAGTTAGCCCTGATAAGTAAATGTACGAGACAGTTAGGCAGTTGGGGCTATTTTTCGCACAACGAAGTCGATCGCGCAATCCCGCAGTCCGAAAGTCCGGGAGGTAATTAATTACCTACCGGGCTGGGGGGAAAGCGCATTATTCGATCGCGCTTCAACTCCCAAAATCCGCTTTTTGCAGTGCTTTCACGTAGTCTTTACAAAACTTTGCCAAAAAAAAGTTGAGTTTTGCATAAAACTACCGAGTCGGTCCTGATAGATAAGTATGAGGGACAGTTAGGCGGTTGGGGCGATCGCCCTTCAACTCCCAAAACCAACTTTTTTCAGTGCTTTCACGGAGTCTTTACAGAATTTCTCAAAATAAAGTGAAATTTTGCATAAAACTACCGAGTCAGCCCTGATAGATAAGTATGAGGGACAGTTAGGCGGTTGGGTCGATCGCCCGTCAACTCCCAAAACCAACTCTTTCGGTACTTTCACGCAGTCTTTACAAAGCTTTACAAAAAAAACCGTAGAGTTTTGCATAAAACTACCGAGTTAGCCCTGATAGATAAGTAAGGAGTTACGCAGCAAGCTCAAGAAACCGGGTTTTTCGCAGAATCCTCTGGTAACAGCGAATAACTTTCGCAAAAACCCGGTTTCTGGCCACGCATAAATCCTGTGGCGCGATCGCCCTCACGGCCTTTAGGTCGATCGCCCGTCAACTCCCAAAACCTGCTCTTTCCGTACTTTCACGCAGTCTTTACAAAGCTTTACAAAAAAACCGTAGAGTTTTGCATAAAACTACCGAGTTAGCCCTGATATATAAATAAGGACTTACGCACCAAGCTCAAGAAACCGGGTTTTTCGCAGAATCTCCTGCTAACAGCGCATAATTTCGCAAAAACCCGGTTTCTGGCCCCGCATAAATCCTGTGGCGCGATCGACCTCACGGCCTTTGCGGCGCCCTTCAACTCCCAAAACCAACTCTTTCCGTGCTTTCACGCAGTGTTTACAAAACTTTACAAAAAAAACCGTAGAGTTTTGCATAAAACTACCGAGTTAGTCCTGATAAATAAGTAAGGAGTTACGCACCAAGCTCAAGAAACCGGGTTTTTCGCAGAATCTTCTAGTAACAGCGAATAGTTTCGCAAAAACCCGGTTTCTGGCCCCGCATAAATCCTGTGGCGCGATCGAATTTATTAATTTCAGGGAGTGCATTAATCTATGGATTTTGAATCGGGCTTTAGCGGTTGTTTGCAGTGTTGGCGGGCGATTCCCTAGGGGATAGCTTCGCTTCATGAAGTTTTTCACAATACCTTAACTGACTTGAAGGGCGATCGACCCTAATTTTCAGGCGAGCAAATTCGGTAAATGTGACACGTCTGTGCGTGTCGGCGGAGTCTTTTTGTCAATTTTCAGCACACATTGTATCTACCAAAAGAGGACATTAATCATGGCTACTCCTAAAGAATTTGATTTCGATAAAGTTTACGATCGACTCATTGAAGATGGCGGTAAAACTCAGGTTGTTTATATCAATGGAATTAGGACTACTTCGGGTAGTTTTGACAACGACATAAAAGGATTTGAGGATTTATGGAAACTGCCAGGAAACCTTTGGCTTCCCAATAATAGTTCAGTTACAAGAGGATCGATTCAGCTCGATAAGAAATATCGCAACACTACAGATAGCACTGGTAATGATTTAGCAGATGCAGGAGTTTTTGTAGGGAAGTTTTTGTTCAATTATGCTCTCGAATTACTTGACATTACAAGTATCATTAAAAACGCCATAAAATATCCTGTTCTTTTAGTAGAATATGAAGCGCTAAAAGCAATAGATGGTGACACGACACAGGTCAAAGATCAACTTGACAATCTTTACAAAGATTTCGATTTTGTAAACTTGATTCAAAGTGGTTACGATTTTGCAAAAAGTTTTACTCAGATATCAGATCCAATTAGTTTGGTGACCAATGATGATTTTACGGCTAAAGCTATCCTCTTCCTTCAACAAGTTGCTGGATATATTCCCGCTTTTAAAAATATTTCCACTCTAGTTGATAGCTTAATTGCAGCAGCACCGGCTGACTTGAAAGAGGCACTGGAACAATACTGGTATGCAGAAAGTAAATTCCAAGATATCAATAGTGACTGGACACAATCCGCGAAAGATTGGTTTGCTTCAAGTGAGCAAAATCCTTTTCAAAACAACTCTTTGATTCTGCTAGGTCATTCTCAGGGTAATTTCTTTGTTGAGGATGGATTAATTGATATGGGTGCACCTGGTAATTCTTTACCTCGGACAAGTGTTCTCGCAATGGGTTCGCCAACAAGTTATCTATATGCTGGCGGAATTAATAAGTATAAAGTAGGAAGTATCTCCGATAATAACATTAAAAATTCCGGAGATCCCGTGACTTTACTTCAATTTGATTCACAGCCTTTTGTCTGGGATAAAATTGGTAAAATTTTTAGTATGCTTCCTACGATAGGAGGCATTACGGAGGCGCACGTAATTAAAAATTATTTTAGCCGTCCTGAAGTTCAAACTTTTTTCCAAGACACAGTGTACGAACTGCATCCCAAAGGATTCTATTTTCCTAAAGGATCGATTGCTGCAACTCCTACATCAGATGATGACTGGATTAAAGGAGATGGTGACATTCAAGGAGGCTTACGCAACGATGTTCTAAAAGGTGGAAGTACCAATGACAACTTAAGCGGTGACTCTGGCTTCGACTTTTTAGATGGTGAAGGAGGAACTGATACTGCCACTTACTCGGGCAGTCCAATTGGAATTAAAGTTTGGGCAGACAAAGTTGGCATTTATGATGTTTACAAAGTTGAAGATGGCTTTGTTGTCAAAGGCGAAAAGACTGTAGATACTCTTGGCAATATCGAAATTGTCAGCGGCTCAAATTTTGCTGATACAATGACCGGCGGTGACTACAGCGATATCTTCTACGGCCAAGGCGGAAACGATCTTTTTCGGGGACAAGGAGGAGACGACAAATTTTACGGTGGTACTGGTGAAGATACAGCTTACGGCGGCGAGGACAATGACGACCTCAGAGGCGAAGACGGAAATGATGAATTAAGAGGAGAAAACGGCCACGATTCTCTTTACGGTGGCACTGGCAATGACTTCCTTTACGGTGGTGATAATAATGACGAACTCCGAGGCGAAGAAGGAGACGATGAATTAAGAGGAGAAAACGGCAAAGATTTGCTTTACGGCGGAACTGGCAATGACTTCCTTTACGGCGGCGAGGACAATGACGAACTCCGAGGCGAAGAAGGAGACGATGAATTAAGAGGAGAAAATGGCAAAGATTTGCTGTACGGAGGCAGCGAAAACGACAAACTTTACGGTGGTAACGACGACGACAAACTCTACGGCGAAACTGGCAATGACCTACTCTTCGGAGAAGCAGGCAGCGACACCCTAGAAGGAAACGAAGGCGAAGATATCCTCGATGGCGGCATCGATAGCGACTTCCTCTACGGCAACGCCGGCAACGACATACTCTACGGCCGCGAAGGCGACGACATCATCGATGGCGGCAGCGAAAACGACCAACTCTACGGCGAATTCGGCAACGACAAACTCTACGGCCAAGCCGGCAACGACTTCATCCAAGGCAACGCAGGTGAAGACTACGCCGAAGGTGGCAGCGGCCGCGACCTCATCCAAGGCAACGAAGGCGACGACATCCTCTACGGACAAGACGGCAGCGACACCATAGAAGGCAACGCAGACGATGACTTAATCGATGGCGGCAACGGCCAAGACTCGCTTTCCGGCAATACCGGAGATGACATAATTTACGGACAAGGTGGCAACGATGTCATCTCCGGTAACGAAAACAATGACTGGCTGGAAGGCGGCGACGGCCAAGACATCATTGATGGAGGTGCCGATGATGATGATATTTACGGACAAGCTGGCGAAGACTACCTTTTCGGCAGTCAAGGCCAAGACTACATCGATGGTGGCGACGGCAAAGATACCCTGTTTGGCGGCACCGACGATGACGTACTTTTAGGACAAGCCGGCGACGACACCCTCAACGGCAATGCTGGCAACGACGAACTTTACGGCGGCACCGGCAACGACTCGTTAATCGGAGAAATCGGCGATGATTTAATTGACGGCGGTGAAGGAATCGACCTCGTTAACTACATCAATTCTCCCAGCGGCGTTATCGTTAATATTGACGAAAGTAGCGACTACGAAAATAACACCAGTCAGCGTTTCAAACAATTTGTTAACGCAGCTAATCCCACCGAATACTACACAGAACTCGAACGGGATTTTGAAATTGCGGCCGGTACTGGTAAAGATGGTTTTGGCACTACCGATGCCCTCAGAAATCTCGAAGATATCATCGGTACTCGCTTTGAAGACATCTTGATTGGCAACGAAAAAGATAACCGAATTTGGGCATTAGAAGGCAACGATTTATTAATTGGCAATGCCGGCAATGACTCATTTTACGGCGGAGAAGGCATCGACATTCTCAGCTACCGCCGCGACCCCAACGGCGTTACTGTCAACTTACAAACAGGCGATGCTACCGACGGTTGGGGCGACCGAGACCAAATTACTGGCATCGAAAATGTCGCAGGTTCTACTCACAACGATGATATTACTGGCGACGATAGCGTTAACGTTATCACTGGAGATGCTGGGGACGATCGCATCAACGGACTCGGAGGCGACGACAAACTCTACGGCGAATTCGGCAACGACGAAATTTACGGAGGCGACGGCGGCGACAGCATCTACGGCAACCAAGGCCGAGACACCCTTTACGGCGAAGCAGGCCGAGACTACATCCGAGGCGGCGATGCCGACGACCTAATCTACGCCGGTAGCGATGACGACACCGTAGCCGGAGATGCGGGCTACGGCAACGACACAATCTACGGCGAAACAGGCAACGACAGCCTCGAAGGCGGTGCCGGCGATGACAACATCTACGGTGGCGCAGACAAAGACACAATCTACGGCGAAAGCGACAACGACAAACTCTACGGAGAAGGAGACACCGACCTCATATACGGCGGCACCGGCGACGACGAAATGTCCGGCGGCGACGACAAAGACACCCTCTACGGCGAAGCCGGCAACGACACCCTCAGCGGCGATGCAGGCGACGACATCCTAGACGCAGGCCTCGGCAACGACTACCTCTACGGTGGCGACGGCAAAGACACCCTCGATGCAGGCGACGGCAACGACAACCTTTACGGTGGCGACGATGCCGACATCCTCCTAGGAAAAGAAGGCGACGACAACCTGTTTGGCGAAGGTGGCAACGACAGCCTTGATGCAGCCGAAGGCAACGACAACCTCTACGGCGGCGACGGCAAAGACTTCCTAGATGCCGGCATTGGCAACGACCAACTCTGGGGAGGCCAAGACGATGACACCTTACTCGGCAAAGCCGGCGATGATAACCTCTACGGCGAAGGCGGCAACGACAGCCTCGATGCAGCCGAAGGCAACGACAGTCTCTACGGCGGCGACGGCAAAGACTTCCTCGATGCCGGAATCGGCAACGACTATCTCTGGGGAGGCCAAGGCGAGGACACTTTATTCGCCCAAGCCGGCAATGACAAGCTGTTTGGAGAAGCTGGCAACGACAGCCTTGATGCAGGCGATGGCAACGACACCCTCGAAGGTGCCGACGGCCAAGACATCCTCGATGCCGGAAGTGGCAACGACCTACTTTATGGAGGTCAAGACAATGACACTTTACTCGGTAGAACTGGCGATGACAAAATGTTTGGGGAATCTGGCAACGACAGCCTCTACGCAGCCGAAGGCAATGACAGTCTCTACGGCGACAACGGCAAAGACTTCCTCGATGCCGGCAGTGGCAACGACTATCTCTGGGGAGGCCAAGACAATGACACCTTATTAGCCCAATCTGGCGATGATTACCTCTACGGCGAAAACGGCGATGACATCCTGAATGCAGGCGATGGCAATGACAGTCTCTACGGCGGGAACGACAAAGACACCCTCGAAGGCCTAGGTGGCGATGACTTATTAGAAGGCGGTTCCGGCAATGACTCGCTGTTGGCGGGCGAAGGCAACGATACCCTTCTCGGTCAAGGTGACAGCGACACCCTCTACGGAGGCGGTGGCGATGACATCCTCGAAGGCAACTCAGGAACTGACCGACTGTTTGGCGAACTAGGTAATGACTCCCTGGATGGCGGTAGCGAAAATGACACGCTTGAAGGCGGCGACGGTAACGACTTCCTAGACGGCGGCGAAAATAATGACAGTTTGTTCGGACAGGCTGGTGATGATACGGTTCTCGGCAGTCGTGGCGATGACATTGCCGACGGCGGTTTAGGGAATGATTTGCTACAGGGCAATGAAGGGCGCGATCGCCTTTACGGACAAGCTGGCCTCGACACTCTCCTCGGTGGCGACGACAGCGACACCCTCTGGGGAGGCGATGACGGCGACAGCTTGCTAGGAGAATCCGGCCGCGATACCCTGTTCGGCGGCACCGGCGACGACGTTCTAGACGGCGGCGATGACAGCGACAGCCTTTACGGTGAAGCGGGTAAAGACACCCTCTCCGGCGGTAGCGGTGACGACATGGTTGATGGCGGTACCGAAAACGATACTCTCTTCGGCAACGACGGCCGCGATAAATTGTACGGCCGCGCAGGCGATGACCTTTTAGAAGGCAATGCCGACAATGACGAACTCTGGGGCGGCGATGACAACGATACGCTGTTGGGACAAACGGGAGATGACATTCTCCGAGGTGAAGCCGGCAACGACAGCCTGGATGGTGGCGAAGGGGACGATCGACTTTTCGGTCAAATCGGTACTGACAGCCTCTCCGGTAATAACGGAGACGACTACTTAGAAGGCAACGCAGGCGATGATAGCTTGAGTGGTGGTGAAGGGCGCGATCGCATTTACGGCAACGACGGCAACGATATCGCCACAGGCGACGGCGGCGACGACTACATCGACGGCGGCGCGAACAACGATACTTTGTCTGGTGGTGAAGGGCGCGATCGAATTTTCGGACAATCCGGCAACGACAGCATCGAAGGCAACGAAGACAACGACTTCATCGATGGCGGAACCGGCAGCGACACCCTGTGGGGCAACGACGGCGACGACGAAATCTACGGCCGCGAAGACCAAGATTCGATCGACGGCGGCCGTGGCAACGACCAAATCTACGGCGGAGATGCAGCCGACACCATCCTCGGACAAACTGGCAACGACAACATTGATGGCGGTTCCGGCGGAGACTCAATTTCCGGCGGCGACGGCAACGACAACATTTGGGCCGGGGCCGGCGATGACTTCATCAACGGCGGCGCGGGCAACGACAACATTTGGGGTAACGAAGACGACGACACCATTATCGGAGAAGCCGGCAACGACAAAATTGACGGCGGTTCCGGCTACGACAGCATCGACGGCGGCGCTGGCAATGACGAACTGTTCGGCGGTACTGGCAACGACCAATTACTTGGAGGTGCCGGCAACGACCAAATCGACGGCAGCATGGACGACGACAAACTCTTCGGAGGCGCCGGCAACGACTTGATGTTTGGCAGTCAAGGGCAAGACACGATGTTAGGCGAAGTCGGAGAAGACACCCTCTACGGCGGCGACGAAACTGACTTGATGGACGGCGGGGCCAGCAACGACTTGGTTATCGGCGACTCCGGCGACGACACCATCACCGGCGATTCTGGCGACGACACCCTCGTCGGCGGCAGCGGCAACGACTGGATGGGAGGCGGCAACGGCGATGACTTGATGTTCGGCGAATGCGACGACGACACGATGCTGGGCGGCGCGGGTAAAGACACCCTTGACGGCGGTTGCGGCAACGACTTGCTAACCGGAGAAGCCGGCAGCGACAATCTGTTGGGCAACGAAGGCGATGACAGTCTCGATGGTGGCAGCAGCGATGACACCCTTGACGGCGGTAACGGCAACGACTTCTTAAATGGTGGCAGTGGCAATGACAGCCTGAACGGTAACGAAGGCGATGACAGTCTCTACGGTGGCGAAGGCAACAACATCCTCAAAGGTGGCAATGGCCAAGATACGCTGATTGGAGGCAGCAGTTCCGACATATTTGTGATATCACCAAATTCGGGACTGGATAACATTTTCTACTTCCAAGCCGATCGCGATTACCTCGGACTCGCACAAGACCTCACTTTTGACCAATTGCAAATCGTTCAAGGCGGTGAAAATTATACTAACGATGCCTTAATCAGCATCGCAGGCACCGGCGAACACTTAGCTTGGCTAAAAGACACTCAATTCAGTGCGATCGACAGTTCTCGCTTTGTCCCCATCACTCCCGGAGGCCCGCTGCCCGCAGCCTTCAATACTCCCTCGACGATCGATGATTTAACCGGTGAACCTGTTGAGAGTGATGATGATGAGTTGATTGATAACAGTTCTACCGCTGGCTTATCAAACACGACTGCAACAGTAATGAGTCAGCCCAACAGCACGACTACTGCATCAATTAGCCAGCCAAACAGCACGACTACTGCAACAGTAATGAGTCAGCCAAACAGCATGACTACTGCACCAGCAGCCATAAGTTTCCCAGCGCTAACAACAGCTACTAATCCAGGTACTTTGACAGTAACTTCTGTCACAACTACTACCGATGACATCTTGCTGAATGGCGGTTCAATTCCAACGATGAACAGCTTTAATGGCATTGATGATGACATTCTCATCTACGACTATAACAGCTTGTTAACATCTCTAACCAGTGCTCAAACTCAGCCAATTCTTCCTTTGCCAGCCGCGAGTGTTGGTAGTGCGATCGATCCTACTGCTAATCCTTCTACTAAGGACAGCGACCTCTTAATTACTCCGGCTGCAAGTCCCAGCAACCCACTCGCAAATAGCGATCTAACTGGCACTCCTACCTTGTAGTCATTGTAGGTTTGGCTGAGGGCGATCGAATACATTAAAAACCCGGTTTCTTCACGAAACCGGGTTTTTTGCAGTTTTTGCAGTTGGTAATACCAAATCCGGGTTAGCTTTATCATAACCGATCGATTCTCGGTGGTCGGTGTGCATGGGCGTTGTTATCTTGCTTTGTGCGCTCTGGGGTGTATTGCCTTTAATATAAGCCTCCTAGGGAATTTGAACCGAGCCACCAGCTACCCATGTAGCCGATAGGGCTTCTGCTTGCTGCAATACGTTTTGAACGGCTGCAGCTTGGAGGTCGGGGGGGTAGCCGTATTTTCTCAGGATGCGCTTGACGGTGCTGCGGAGGCGGGCGCGGGCATTTTCACGATGCGCCCAATCAACGGTGACATTCGATTTCAGGCTCATCAGCAGTTCGTGGGCAATAATTTTCAGGCTATCGTTGCCCATAACCTCAACGGCGCTTTCGTTCTCTGCTAGGGCATCGTAAAAGGCGATTTCATCGGCGGAAAGTCCTTGTTCTTCGCCTCGTTGTCTTGCGGTGCGGATGTCTTTAGCAATTTCAATTAGTTCTTGCAGAACTTCGACGGTACTAATAGCGTTGGTGTGATACCGCGCGATCGCCTTTTCCAATCGCTCCGAAAACTTTTTTTCCTCTGTAACATTCGTGCGGGTGCGGGAATGAATTTCGTCATTGAGCAATCGTTTTAGGGCTTCTAAGGCGAGATTTTTCTTCTCCATTTGCTGCACTTCTAGCAAGAAGTTATCGGAGAAAATGGAAATATCGGGGGAAGATAGCCCTGCGACACTGAGAATATCGACGATCTCGGTGGAAACGACGGAACGATCGATAATTTGTTGTACAGCAAATTCTTTTTCAACCGTGGATTGTCCGGGGGTGGTTGACGATTTCACTAGGGCAGCGCGGATGGTTTGGAAAAACCCTACCTCATCGCGGATGGTGCGGGCTTCATCGCTGGCTGCTGCGAGGGCAAAGGCTTTAGATAAGGCTAGAACAGCATCTTGATAGCGGCGGTGGGCTTGTTTTTTGCTGTTGTCGTCGGTTTCCTGCTGGGCTGCTTGGTGTTGCTGTTCCAGAATCCAGTCGATCGCCTCTGCCATCACCACCAAGCGTTCCTGTGGAGTACCTGCCAAGCCGCGCTGGTAATTGAAGCCTTGAAACATGGCTCTAACCACATCGTATTTTTCCAGCATCACGGCGATCGCTTCGGCTGCGTCGATGCCCGCCTGTCGTCGATCTTGGGTGGAATAGTCGCGCAGGGCTTCTTTTAACCGTTGCCCGATGCCGATGTAGTCCACTACCAAACCAGCGGGTTTATCTCGAAAAACGCGGTTAACGCGGGCGATCGCCTGCATGAGACTGTGCCCTTTCATGGGTTTATCGACATACATCGTGTGCAGGTTGGGCGCATCAAAGCCTGTCAGCCACATATCCCGCACGATGACCAGTTTGAGCGGATCGTTGGGGTCTTTAACCCGTTTGGCGAGGAGATCGCGGCGGGCTTTGTTGCCAATGTGCTGCTGCCATGCGGACGGATCGGCGGCGGAACCTGTCATGACGATTTTGATCGTGCCGTCAGTGTCGTCTTCGGAATGCCAGTCGGGGCGTAGGCTAATAATTGCTTCATACAGCGCCACGCAGATCGATCGACTCATGCAGACTACCATCGCTTTTCCCTGCAAGGCAGCAACGCGGTTTTCAAAGTGGCTGACGAGATCGGCGGCGATTAGCTTCAATCTGGGTTCTGCACCGACTAATGCCTGAATGGTTGCCCATTTTTGATTGAGCCTTGCTCTGTCGGATTGCTCCTCAGCTTCGGTTAATTCCTCGATGGCAGCGTCAATCTGCGGTTTTTGGTCTTCGGGGAGTTCGATCCGGGCGAGGCGGCTTTCGTAGTAAATGGGAACGGTTGCGCCATCTTCTACGGCGCGGCTGATGTCGTAGATGTCGATGTAGTTGCCAAAAACAGCGGGGGTGTTCACGTCGGTTTGTTCGATCGGGGTTCCGGTAAAGCCTATAAAGGAGGCGTTGGGCAGGGCATCGCGCAAATATTTAGCGAACCCATAGGCGATTTCTCCGGTTTTTTGTTCGATTCTTGCCTTAAATCCGTATTGGCTGCGGTGGGCTTCATCGGCGATGATGATGATGTTGCGCCGATCGCTGAGGATGGGATAGGTGGTTTCCCCTTTGGCGGGGGCGAATTTTTGAATGGTGGTGAAGACTACGCCGCCGGAGGCACGGTTGAGGATAGCTTGCAAGTCTTCGCGATTCTCGGCTTGTTGGGGGGTTTGTCGGAGCAAATCGCGGCAGAGGTTAAAGGTGTTAAAAAGTTGATCGTCTAGGTCGTTGCGATCGGTGATGACGATGATGGTGGGGTTTTGGAGTTCGGGGCGGCGGACGAGTTGCCCTGCATAAAAGGCCATCAGGAGGCTTTTGCCGGAACCTTGGGTGTGCCAGATGACCCCGGCTTTGCGATCGCCCGTTTGTTTTGCAGCCGCTACTGTGCTTGCAAGGGCTTTTTGGACGGCGTGGAATTGGTGGTATCCGGCGATGATTTTGGTGATGCCGGAACCAGAGTCACCAAAGACGATAAAGTTTTGGATTAAGTCCAGAAATCGGGTTTTCTCAAATACGCCCTCGATGAGAACTTGCATTTCGGGTGTGCCTTTGGCTGGGGTTTCGCCATCGATCGTGCGCCAGGGCATGAAGCGTTCGAGCTCGGCGGTGAGGGAACCGATGCGGGCCATCAAGCCATCGGTGGTGATGAGGGCGGCGTTGGTGCGGAAGAGGGCGGAAATTTGGGTTTTGTAGGTTTGGAGTTGGTTGTAGGCGGCGGTGAGGGTGGCTGTGGCGGTGCTGGGGCTTTTGATTTCGATGACGGCGAGGGGAAGTCCGTTGATGAAGACGACGACATCGGGGCGGCGGTTGCGACTGTTTTCGATAACGGTAAATTGGTTGAGGATCAGCCAATCGTTGGCTGCGGGATTGGCAAAGTCGATCGCGTATACTTTGTCGCCGCGAATGGTGCCATCTTCGGCATAAAATTCTACATCGATGCCTTCGATGAGGGCGCGGTGGAGGCGGCGGTTTTCTTCGATGAGAGACGGTTTTTCGGTGGCGATGATTTTTTTGAAGGCATCATCGCGGGCATCGGGGGGAATGGTGGGATTGAGTCGATCGAGGGCGGCGCGGAGGCGTTGGGTAAGGATTGCGTCGCTGTAGGATTCTCGTTCGGGTTGGGAACCGTCGGGAGAAACGATGACATCGGCGAGGTAGCCATAGCCGAGGCTTTGGAATTGTTCGATGATAATGTTTTCGATGTCAGCTTCGGTGAGGTAGGGCATTTTAAGGACTCTCCACTGATTCAGGTTTCATCAATTCGGCATCTTTACAGGCATCGAGTGCTGCCTTATAAGCTTGGCGATCGATGCCAAATAACAGCCGGGATGGTTCGATCGATAGTGGGATTTCATCCCCATTGGGCAACAAAACAATTAAGGACAGAAACCCGTTTTCTTGGTCTTCATCTACTACCAATGCAGTGTGTTTGTCGATCGCTTCGTTGGATAGTGCAAACCGATCGTAGGGTTCGAGGGTTAGCAAGGGATCTAGTTCTCGATCGAGGTAGGCTTCGTGTAAAAAAGTGACGATCGCATCTGCTGCTAAAATTGCTGCTCGTCGATGATGAATTGAGAGTTTGGAGATAAAGCCCTCCTTACCGTGGCTGACTGTTCCTGCTTTATCTCGCAGTGCGCCTAAAGCCTTTGTAAGGTTATGGTGTTCTGATATGAGCTTCTGAAAGGCACTATCACGTACTTCGCCCAGTTTCAAAACACGTACCGCTGCGCTCAACCAATCCCCAATAGAGGGATGGTTTTTTACTGGTTTAAGAGATGATATAGGGTCGTCAAGATTTGCAATAATGACCCTACAAGCACACTCAACCATTGCTTTAGCAGCATCAATACAAGCGTCCTGCTCTTCTGCAAAGGTTTGTTCTAGGGTTGCAAAGGTATTTTGCAGGGTTTGGGCATGGCTCCAGTGCTGGCAAAATGCCCGAATGCCGGGATACCAATCTGCACTCATAAAGCCTCCTCTACGATTTTTTCTGCTTCTTTGATGCGGATTTCGCCGGACATTAATTTGGGTAAGAGGCGATCGCGCATTTCAGCAAGAGTGCGAGATTCTAAACCATAAGAACTAACTCGATCGAATATGGGATTAATGATTGATGCTAGACATTCCCATATTTTGGGGTCTGGGTTACAAAAAATATAATTTTCCAAAGCTTCCGTTCGTACCCTCTGTCTTCCCGATGAGCCAGTCATGCTTTGAATGGCTGTTGCTCGAAAATCTGGATGACGAGAGATTAGATAAGAGAAAGCTTTTGGAACAGGAGGAATACATCGCATCACAATAAATTCAGTTGAACCCCAGCCAATTTCGTCAGGCATAAGATTTTGTATGAATGCTGTCTTTCCATTTTCTAAACAGGGGGTAATACGTCCAAACAAAGTATCTCCGTTACGGAAACGCATTCCTGAAGTAAACGCTCTTAAAGTGGGCGGATCAGCAATTGATCCTTGAGTTGGTAATGCGCTCATACCTAAGTATGGAGCCTCGACACCTTTTTTTAGACTTTCATTAGGATTAAATTGAAGATGATGATTTAAGGGGACTTCTTCCCATCCCTCCGGCAACCCCGTCTCATCATCGATCGCCCCTGGAAACAGCGACCAGATATGCTCCGGCAGGTAGGGGGCGCGGCCTTCTTGTTTAGCGCGGGTGGGGCCGAAGTCCACAAACCAATCCTTGAAAATGGCCCTTGCCATTTCCTCTAAGGTTTCATTCATCCGCCGATTCAGTTCGATTTTGTCGTCTAGGGATTTGAGAATATTGCTAATTGCCAATTGCTCATTTTTTGAGGGGACAATAACACTTAGCCTTTCAAGCATTTCATTATTTAGGCTAGCTCTCGTTGATAACGATGACATCGCCGTAATTTTCTGACGAAACCTAGGACTACGGAAAAAGTAACCTATATACTCAGGTAAGATTTCCGTTTCTGGTTTAGGTCTAAGTCTCTTTGTAAAGCCATTAAAAGTTGCATTTTCGTAGTTTTTTAGAGCTACACAACTCATGCCTAGCTCATCTTGAGTTTCACTTGTTCGAGTAAGAAAAACATCTCCTCTCTTGATAGAGCAGGATTCACGTTCTTTTGGTGTTGAATTGACAAGTTGAATAAGTTTTTCGGGTACAAATGTATTATAGAAAACCTCCTTAAATGAAAGAAAAGGATATCCAGTACCAAAATCGGAACTTGGCTTTGAAAGTCCTGAACGTATTTCATATAGTTCTCCAAGAGTTAGCTCTTTCCACTCACTCATCGCTCGCCACCTCCGCTAACATTTGCAAAACCAGAACAAGTTTCACAGACAATTGAGCCTCAACAATAAACTTCATAAGGCAATCTTGTAAATGCTTTTGACTTGACTTAACCATCTCACAAGTCATAGCCCAAACCCCGCAAATTCTCCCGAATCGCCGCCTCCAACCGTGCCGACTCTTGGAACTGTTCCCCCAACTTCGCCGTGAGTTGCTGCATTCTTTCCTCAAAGGGCGTGTCGTCCTCCTCCACCGCTACCGCCCCCACATACCGCCCCGGAGTCAGCACGTAGTTATGCCCCCTAATCTCCTCCAAACTCGCCGACTTGCAGAACCCCGGCACATCCTCATAACCGTTCCCCTCCCGCCACTGGTGGTAAGCCTCCGCAATCTTCGCCACATCCGCATCCGCAAACTCCCGCCGCGTTCTATCCACCATATAGCCCAACTTGCGGGCATCAATAAACAAAATCTCCCCCCGGCGATCCCTTAACTTCTTATCCCGTGCGATGCCATTCGATTTATCCTTAGCCAAAAACCACAGACAGGCGGGAATTTGCGTTGAATAAAACAACTGCCCCGGCAACGCCACCATGCAATCGATGACATTGCCCTCGATCAAATTGCGGCGAATCTCCCCCTCGCCACTCTGCTGAGACGACATCGACCCATTCGCCAACACTACCCCCGCCGTACCCGTGGGCGCGAGATGGTGCAGAATGTGTTGCAACCAAGCATAGTTAGCATTGCCCGCCGGCGGAATGCCATACTTCCACCGTCCGTCCTCCCGCAGCCTGTCCCCGCCCCAATCCGAGATATTAAAAGGAGGATTCGCCATCACAAAATCCGCCCGCAAATCTGGCAATTCGTTCTTGTGGAAGGAACCCTCGGAATTCCAGCGAATATCCGAATCAATCCCCCGCACTGCCAAATTCATCTTGCACAGCCGCCAAGTGGTGTAATTGCTTTCCTGCCCGTAAATCGCAATATCGCCGATGCGCCCGCCGTGGGTTTCAATAAATTGTTCTGACTGCACAAACATTCCCCCCGAACCGCAACAGGGGTCATACACCCGCCCTTTGAAGGGTTGCAGCATCTCCACCATCACCCGCACCACGGATCGCGGCGTGTAGAATTCCCCGCCCCGCTTGCCCTCAGAACCCGCAAACTGCCCCAAGAAATACTCATACACCCGACCCAACACATCCCGCGCCCTGTCCTGGGCTTCTCCCAAGGCAATATTAGAAATCAAATCGATTAACTCGCCCAACATCACCGCATTCAAAGCCGGACGGGCGTAATCCTTCGGCAGTACCCCTTTTAGCGAAGGATTGACCTTTTCGATCGCCAGCATCGCCTCATCGATCGATTTACCGATCGATGGCTGCTTGGCGTTGGCTTGCAAGTGCGACCACCGCGCCTCCTTGGGCACCCAAAACACATTTTGGGCCGCGTACTCATCCGGATCTTCAATGCCTTGGGGATATTCTGCCTCTAGTTCCCTCTGCCTAGCCTCAAAGCGCTCGGAGATATGCTTGAGGAAAATCAGCCCCAAAGCAACGTGCTTGTAATCCGATGGTTCCATGTTGCCGCGTAATTTATCCGCCGCCTTGAAAAGTTCGGATTCATAACCGAGATGTGGGCCGTTGTTGGTTTCATTTTTGACTGATTTGGGCATGAATATCTAGAGCTCACGTTTACCAAGGAATCATTATATTAGATGTAAGACAATCACCTTCGCTTTTTGCGATCGCGGCAGCAAGATAACGATAGTGACACGATTTTGTAAACTTACGTAAATTACCTTGATCGATTAAGGACCGTATATCTAGGGCTGTCGATCGAAAATAATTTCCTCATATAATTGCTCGATAGGCAAACTTAGATTGATACTTTGAAACTCAACCCGATCGCCCGATCGATAGCTAATAATCACCCATTCACCAGCATCATTTTTATGATAAATATCGATCGCAATTTCATCAGAACTGACTAACACATAATCAACCAGATTCGGATTGCGGCGATACTTTTCAAACTTCTTCCCTCGATCGTAAGCTTCGGTGCTATCCGATAAAACCTCGACTATTAAACAGGGATAGGTAATGTAGAGAGGATGCTCCCTATCTCGATCGTCACAAGTCACGCTTAGATCGGGATAGGTATAGTTGTGTGTATTGAGAATGTTAACCTTTAAATCTGAATTAAAAACACTGCATCGACCGCCCCGCAGATGAGAGCGAATTAACAACAAGAAATTAATTGCGATCGCACTATGATTTTTAGTGCCACCAGTCATCGCATAAACCCGACCATCGATCAGTTCGTGCTTTTCCAGTTGTTGCTCCTCCCAACTAAAATACTCTTCGGGTGTAAAAGAGCGATCGTTATCTCGTGCTGCTATCACAACCATAAACTCCCTAATCCAACAGTAATAACACTAATTCTACCTCTAAAAATTCAGCATTCACGAGTTCCCTCGCAGGCTTGATTAGATCGTCTCCTTGTCTGAGGATTTGATTATGCCTTGTTTATAAGGCCCCATCAGGTAGGCCTTGAAACGACGGGATGCCATCATAAGGTTCATGCCAAGTCGCTTTAGACTCCACATTTACATGAGCCGAAGGACGGAAGTCTATGGGGGTATCAACTGTGGAAAGAACAATCGCAAGATACAACGATTTATCTTGCGGATAATTCATTAGCCTTGTTCCGCAGTTTGAGCAAAATGCTCTAAAGCCACCCAAATCGTTTTTGTGTTCTTTGAATAAATGTTCACCTTTTGTGATTTTGAGTGTATTCCCTTTTGCAAGAGTTACTGTAACAAAAGCAGAACCATGAGCCTTCCTACAGAAAGAACAGTGGCAATTAAATGTTTTCTCCGGAATTAGTTCTACTTCGTATTCAATCTGACCGCAAAGGCAGCTACCTTTTACCATTTTCTTTTCCTAAAGGCATAAATTATAATTGTATCGCAGATGCGGTACAATAGTATTCCTAGTTGGCTGATATCGCACATTTGTGGTTTAACTCCGAACATTCTGAACAGCTTGTTGTCTGCTTTAACTCAAAGAATAAAACACCCCGATCGCCCTGTTGGCGATAAAAAGTGACATGATTTTGTAAACTTACGTAAATTACTTCGATCGATTTGAGCTTTGAGATTTGAGATTTACGATCCTTAAGTAACAAATTCTCCTGTGAGACAGCGAAACCCCTGTTCTCGGTTCATAAGTTCAGGGGTAAGAGGTTCGATTGGAATCTGGGAAAAGTCGATTCCTTCAAATTTTTGACTGGGCATTCTTTTTGGCTTAGCGACGACGAGCCGCAATCCGTTTGGCAAGGTTGAGGACAGGTTGATTGGTGATGGCTCGACCGGATTCGATCGGTTCTATTAGCTTTTTTGCTGCTTCGCCAACGACGGGCTGAGATTGGGTGTGAAGGGGATACTTCATGATGAACGATCTGGGACACCTCAATTATAGCAAGTTTTTGTCACCAGCTACAGTAGCAGCTTAAATTAGGACTTACGCATGGATGCCCAGAAACCGGGTTTTTTGCCGCATCTCCCGGTAACACCGAATAATTTTCGCAAAAAACCGGGTTTCTTTGGTCTGAGTTACCCATGAATGACCAGAAACCGGGTTTTTAACGAAAAGACGTGTTGCAGTCCACAAATTCGGTAAAAACCCGGTTTCTTCGATCGGAGTTGGTAAGTCCTGTAATGAATCGAGCCCAAATGTAAAATATTGTTATAAATTACTTGACACCAGGAACTAAATCTCTATGATCAGTGACTATAATTGGGTAAAAAATAATTTCCTAGGGAAAATTCCATGAAAAAACTAACTAGAATTTTATTCACTACAGCTTTAACTCTAAGTATCTTCTGTTTTCCCACAGCAGCTTTCGCTAAAGCAAAAATTCAGATAGCCATCCTTTTAGATTCTAGTAATAGCATGGATGGACTCATTGACCAGACTCGCAATCAACTTTGGCAAATTGTGAATTTTTTAACTAAAGTCACGAAAGATGGCGAAGTGCCAGAGTTACAAGTCGCTCTCTACCATTATGGTAATGACAGCTTACCTTCTGAGGAAGGTTTTGTCAGATTGTTAACTGGATTTACTCCTGAATTAGATGTAGTTTCCGAAAAGCTATTTAGTATCAAAACTAATGGCGGCCAAGAATATGCTGGCTGGGTAATTCGCTCCGCCATGCAACAATTAAACTGGAGTAAAGATCCTGCTGATTTTCGCGTGATTTTTATTGCGGGTAATGAACCCTTCGATCAAGGCCCAATTGTTTGGACTCAATCTGTCAATCTTGCTGTGAAAGGAGATACTCTCGTTAATACTATTTACTGTGGTTCAGCAGAAAGTCAGGAGCGACAACTTTGGGCATCTGGAGCTACTGTAGCAAAAGGCAGTCACTTTAATATCAATCAAAATCAAGCAATTGTGGTAATTAAATCCCCTTTCGACGACCAGATTTCGACTTTGAATACTAAACTAAATCAAACCTACATTCCCTATGGTAGAGAAGGCAAAGTAGGACAACAGCGTCAAGCAGTTGAAGATAGTAATGCTGGCGGAAATTTGGTTATGCGTAGTAGCTCCAAAGCTTCTGAATACTATGATAATGCTTCTTGGGATTTGCTCGATGCTCTCGAAAACGGCAGAGTTACAATTGAGTCACTCTCCAATGATGCCTTGCCAGAAGTGATGCGTAGTATGGCTTTAGCCGAAAAAAAAGCATATGTAGCTGCTAAGAAAGCCGAAAGGGAGAGCATTAAAAAGACGATTCGCGAATTGTCTCAAAAGCGAAATGAATATGTTGAACAACAACGTAAAGCTAGTGCCAATAAAGGCGAGAATACGGTCGATAGCGTCATCATTCAAAGTCTCCGCCAACAATTAGCTGCTAAAGGATTTAAACTTCAGTAGTTACTGAAATACTCGAACAGATGAATGCAGATATAATTATATCTGCATTCATCCCTGTTCATCCGCTAACATCTGCGTATCTCAACTCCCAATCTCACTACTTAGCAGCAGGTAAAGACAACTGAGGCGAAGTTTTAGGATAAGCTGCACTCTCAGGAATTGCTGCCGGTTTCTCGGAAAGCAAAAACTCCCTAATTAACCTAGCAACTGCTCTTTGAGCTAAACCGCCTACGACTTGCTGGCCCATGTTCTGCACTTCTGGTTTTACTAATAACTGCGGAATTAGCTGCAATACTTTCATGCTGTCAAAACCCGGAGTTGATTGCAAAATATCCCAAATTCGCTTGATATGTTCCAAGTTTTGTTGTTCGGTTGGTGAAACAACGGGTAGACTCGCTTTGACTCCAAACCATTCGCCGACAACTGCTTTGGCATTATCAAAAGCTTTGCTGGAAAGTGTGTCGAGACTTTTTACCAATTCAACAACAATCCGATCGCGAATGAAATCTCCTCTTTGAGAAAATAAATACTCTAACGCTTGGTTGAGGATTTTGCTGACATCGTAATCGTCGCTTTCGCGGGCATTGTTCAGTAAATTTTCTAAGCGGTTCCAGCGGAATTCGCCTTGTTTGAACAATAAATCTTGCAAAGATGCTCTCAATTCCGGTGCGGGGTCGCTCAACAGCCGTTTTGCTACGTAAGGATAGGCTTTGCTGAGCA
Source organism: Microcoleus sp. A6-C6 (assembly GCF_036705955.1). NCBI lineage: Bacteria > Bacillati > Cyanobacteriota > Cyanophyceae > Oscillatoriales > Microcoleaceae > Microcoleus > Microcoleus sp. A6-C6. The sequence continues at coordinate 45,765 of NZ_JAUBVR010000040.1, forward strand.
CTTTGAATTCTGGATCGACATTAATCGCAATCCCTTCTAGGGTGACGAGCGATCGAATAATCAAAGCATAGTAAGCTGGAACTCGGAAAGGATATTCGTACATCACCGCCGAAAGTTCGTCAGTAATGCTTTTGAAATTGAGTTCGGCAACGCTAGCACCCAAAGCATTGTTAAACACGCCGGCCAAAGCTGGAATAATTGGCGTTAAATCGGTGTCTGGCGTTAAAAACTCCAACTTGACGTAATCTTTTGCCAAACCTTCAAAGTCGCGGTTTACCAAATGCACCACAGCTTCCAACAAGCCGTACCGCTGATAAGGTTTTACTTCGCTCATCATCCCGAAATCGAGATAAGCCAAGTGACCGTCAGGAGTTGCCAAAAGATTGCCGGGATGCGGGTCTGCGTGAAAAAAACCGTGTTCTAGAAGCTGTCTGAGGGAACACTGCACCCCCACTTCAATTAAGTAAGGAGCGTCGATTCCTTGAGCCTTGACGGCTTCCAAATTAGTGAGTTTGACGCCGGTGATCCATTCCATTGTCAAGACGCGACGGCGGGTATATTCCCAGTAGATTTTGGGAACGTAAATATCCTTCAAATTCCCGTAAAGTTCGGCAAAGCGTTCGGCGTTTTGTCCTTCGTGGGTATAATCCATTTCTTCGTAAATGCGCTCGCCCAACTCGTCCATAATTCCTGCTAAATCGCTGCGAATTATTTTGAAGTTATTTTGTGCCCAAACTGCGACGCGCCGCAGGATATAAATATCTAAGCCGATGTTTTCGGCTAAACCCGGTCGCTGTACTTTGATGGCGACGATTTCCCCTGTTTTGAGTTTCCCTTTGTAGACTTGTCCGAGGGATGCTGCTGCGATCGGATCTGCGGTGATTTCGGCGTAAATTTCGTTGGGGGGTGCGCCCAATTCTTCTTGTATAAATTGATATGCTACTTCGTTGGGAAATGCTGGCAATTGGTCTTGCAGCGTTGTTAGTTCTTCTAAATATGCGGGGGGTACTAAGTCGGGGCGGGTGGAGAGTGCTTGTCCGATTTTGATGAAAGCTGGGCCGAGTTGGCTGAGAATGTCTCGCAGGCGGGCGGCGCGGCGCTTTTGGTTGGCTGCGGTGCGCCCTCTTTTTTTGTCCCACCACAAACTGAGGGCAAAGCTAAAAAATGTCCAAACAACACTCGACAGCCGTCCCCAGACTTGCAGGGGACGATCGCGATACTGGGCTGCGATCGCCACTGGATCGTAGCGCACGGCTTCTCCTGCCAACTCGTAAGCGATATCTTTGGCTGATTTGAGCGGTTCGGGAGTCACCGCCACTGTCTCTAGTTCTACTTGTATTGCTTGCAGGGGAACGGTTTCTACCTCTTGGAGATTGCCGAGTGCAGTGTGAGTCCCTGAATTTGAGTAAGTTAGCGGGGTGGCTGGCGATACTGTCTTGACATCCATAAACTCAGACCTAGTGTGAAGCATTGTAAACTAATTGTAACAATTTGTCGCCTTCTCACCACTGCTTTTAGATAGAGAAAACCGAAGGCATGGGGCATGGGGCATGGGGCATGGGGCATGGGGCATGGGGCATTGGGCATTGGGCGAAGCGGAGTCCAAGACTTATGCGCTATGACCAAAGAAACCGGGTTTTTTACTGGATCTAGGGTTGTAACGAAATATTTTAGAGAAAAACCCGGTTTCTGGCCACCCCCTCTCCCAATCTCCCAATCTCCCAATCTCCCAATCTCCCAATCTCCCAATCTCCCCCTCTTTACTCCCCGCCGGTTCTCTGGAGTCGATCGCGAATGCCTGAAAGTTGTGATTTTGTACTGACGGGCGATCGAGGTTGTGGCATTTCAGTATTGGGCCAGTTCGCTAAGTCGTGACAGGGACAGGACTCCGGCGGCATTCCGTTTTCGTGAAAGACTACGGGCATGGCGCAGCGGGCGCAGGGACTGATTTCCCATCCTGATGTCAGTAGTTCGGCAATTGTTTCGTTTGTGCCTTCCAGGTAGCAGTCTCCGCTGTCGGGGGAGATGATTTTTTGCCAGCAGTCTTCAAATTCGTTGCTGTAGCGATCGCCCGCAATTACCGATTTTGGTAGCAGCGCTGCGGAACCGTTGCGAATTAATACTTTTTTGCCTAACTGAAACCAGTAAGCAATATATTTTCTCACTTCATTATTGGATGCCATAACTTTTAGTCAATCCTGCAATTGATTAGCAATTTTAGACTTTAAACTTTAAACCTACACTCTATCCAAAAAGACATTTTATATTTTACATATTTTCAAAACTTGGCTATTTTCCGTGTCCAATTGTGGTGTGGGTTTCCCAATAGAGTAGTTCCTTGGAGTAATTTATGTAAGTTTTGAGTTTTCAATCTTGGTTAGAATTATACCTAATTTTTAGCTAAAATTGTCTACCGGGAAACCTGGATTTTTTCTCAGAAAGTCGATCGCACTTCCGGCTGATTAATTCTTGGCTAGTGGCAGTCGCGTACCCAAAGTGCTGAGATTTAAGGCGTAACCTCCGGTAGCGAGATAAACAGCATCGGCGATCGCCCCGATGTGGCGGACGAGAGTGCCGAGGCGATCGCGAAACAGCCGCCCCGCCGGATAAGCAGGCACAACACCCCATCCGGTTTCTTCTCCTACAAAAATTACATCGGCCGCCGTTGACTTCAAACTAGCGAGCAAATCTTGCTGCGTAGTCGCCCAAACTGCCGCTTCTTGTTCCAAAAGATTTGCTGTCCAAGTTCCCAGGGAATCAATTAATAAGCAATCCGACGGTTGGCCGGCGCGCACAACTGTCGGTAATTCGATCGGCACTTCGAGAGTTTTCCAATTAACTGGACGGCGATTTCGGTGCTGTTCGAGGCGACGAACCCACTCCAAATCCGCTTCATCAACCAAGCCGGTAGCCACATAGATTACTTGTTTTCCAGAACCCTCAGCCAGAGTTTCCGCCCATTCACTTTTGCCACTGCGGGCCGGCCCAGTTACTAAGATTATTTTAGTCATTTATGGTTGGTTATTGGTTGTTGGTTATTGGTTGTTGGTTATTGGTTGTTGGTTATTGGTTGTTGGTTATTGGTTATTGGTTATTGGTTATTGGTTATTTGATTGCCAATTATTTTAAGGCGATAATAGCATTAATGGGACAATATAGCGGTTCTCAAAAAAGTGAGGTATGCCATATCCCCGATGCCATATCCCCGATGCCATATCCCCGATGCCATATCCCCGATGCGTACCTGATCTTTCTGAGAAAGGCTATATCAGAGTCAGTCGATCGAGCTTCCAAGCATAGCCGTTTTCTTTTCAAGTGAGGTACTACTAATTCGCAATTCAGGTAGAAGAAGCAAGAATCTGAAACTATTCCCAATGCTCAATGCCCAATGCCTCCGCTTCGCTTCGCCCAATGCCCTGTTTGGCCAATGCCCAATGCCCAGTATTTCCCAAGCTGTTATTTATGCCAAAGCATCCTCAGATATCAGCGATTATTTGCACCCACAATCGCGCCGCCTATTTAGCTGGGGCGATCGACAGCTTGCTGGTACAGGATTTTCCCGACAACTTTGAAGTAGTAATAGTCGATAACGGTTCTAGCGATTATGCGACTGCCGAAAGTTCCATTTCGCGCACCCGTGAGGTGGTAGAAGCGAGACTAGGCGATCGACGGCTCAAGTACGTATGGGAACCCGAAATCGGTCTGTCAGTAGCCCGCAACACTGGCGCAAAGGCAGCTCGTAGCCAAATATTGGCTTATCTCGATGACGACGCTATTGCTGAGCCGAATTGGCTCAGGGTGCTGCACGCGGCTTATCAAAGCAATCAAAAACTAGCCATAGCCGGCGGCAAAGTTAACTTGCTGTGGCCTGCTGGAGTCTCCCCGCCAGACTGGCTGTCGCCCGGATTGGCCCAGAATTTGGGAGTTTACGATTTAGGCGATACTTGCGTGTATGTAACTGCTGCCGGTTTGACTCCCAGGGGTGTAAACTACTCAATCCGGCGCGCTTTTCTCGAACAAATTGGCGGCTTCGATGTCAAACTCGGTAGAGTCGGCAAAAAGTTGCTGTCAAATGAAGAATTGCGCGCCACAGAATTAGCATTAGAGTTAGGTTGGCAAGTAATTTATCTGCCGTCCGCGTTGGTGATGCACAATGTTGCCCCAGAACGGCTCAACAAAGCTTGGTTTCTAGAGCGCGGTTGGTGGCAAGGCATCAGCGAGTGCTATCGGGAACAATTGTGCGATCGAGCGGGTATTGCTCAGCTTGGACGGGGCGGTGAAAGAATACTGAGGGGTGTCTACAAATCTTTGAAATACATCAGAGATCCAGGGCTGCGCTTTGAAAATTTCGTTTTTGCTTGGGGTCAAATCGGTTATTTGAGTGCAGCCCTCCGCGGCCTGATTTTTCTACCGAAATCGACCAGCAGGCATTAGGCTATAAGCAATATCCCTCACTGTTCCAGTCGTCGGCTCAACTGTGCCGATCGCACTTCATCCACAATAACTCGACCGCATTCAGATTCAAGCACTCGATTATGACATCTAGTTCATCCAAGATTCCGGTTTCAGTTCTCATTCCGGCCAAAGACGAAGAACTTAATCTACCTGCGTGTCTGGCCAGCATTGCCAGGGCGGATGAAGTTTTTCTGGTAGATTCCCAAAGCAGCGATCGCACCGTAGAAATTGCCATCAGCAGTGGTGCAAAAGTAGTGCAATTCTACTTCGACAACCGCTGGCCAAAAAAGAAAAACTGGTCTTTGGACAACCTACCCTTTCGCAACGAATGGGTATTAATTGTCGATTGCGACGAGCGCATTCCGCCGGAACTTTGGGACGAAATCGCGCAGGCGATCGAAGACCCCAATTTTGACGGCTACTACCTCAACCGCAAAGTCTTCTTTTTAGGTCAATGGCTGCGTTACGGCGGTCGATATCCGGACTGGAATTTGCGTTTGTTCAAGCATCAAAAAGGCCGTTACGAAAATCTCGGCACTGAATCCGTCCCCAATACTGGCGACAATGAAGTTCACGAACACGTCATTTTAGGTGGTCAAGTCGGCTACTTAAAAAATGACATGATCCACGAGGATTACCGCGATTTATTTCACTGGATAGAACGGCACAACCGCTATTCTAATTGGGAAGCTCGCGTTTATTACAATATTATTGAAGGGCGCGACGACAGCGGCACTATTGGTGCTCACTTATTTGGAGATGCCGTACAGCGGAAGCGATTTCTCAAAAAAGTTTGGGTGCGGCTGCCTTTTAAACCACTGCTCAGATTTATTTTATTTTACTTCATTCAGTTAGGCTTTTTGGATGGAAAAGCTGGCTATATTTATGCAAGACTATTGAGTCAGTACGAGTATCAAATTAATGCAAAACTTTACGAGTTGCGTTGTTGTGGCGGTCAGTTGAATGTGGCAGAACCTGAAGCTCCTATATCGCCGCCTGTAGCGATCAATCAGGAGATGGAAGAAGAAGACCGAGCAGTTGAAACCGCGTCTATAAAAACAAAACCCGCCGACGCGGGTTGAAGATCGAGCAGTAAAAATTACTTTATTTCTTCAGTCGGATTGAAGTGTACTTCGTTTCAGTAAACCTGGTCTCAACCACCGTCTTGTTTTTATTTAATAAGTTCTTCTAGTGAGGGAAAAAGTAATTTTTCGGCGCTGATTTTTTCGCAATCGCAAGGCTGTTGAATGGCGGCAATAGCAGAGACATTACCTAACAGTAAACGGATGCTTTCAATTAATAGTGGTAGAGTTAATAAAACGATCGCCCCAGACACCAGCAAGCTAATCAAGCCGTCGGCCCAATTCCAGTGCAGCCAAGCCACGGCGATGGCTGCGACAATTACCCCAACCGAGGAACAAATGTCCGCAACTGCGTGCAGAAAGGCGCTTTTAAGGTTGAGGTCGCCGTGACAGCAAGAATGCAGACAAAAAGCATTAATTGAGTTGATGCTTAAACCGACTATGGCGGTAATTAACATCGGGAGTCCTTCTACTTCGGGAGTTGGGGACAGCAATCGGTCGATCGACTCTACTGCAATCCACAGGGCGATCGCCACTAAACTGATACTATTAACTAAGGCAGCAATGATTTCTGGGCGATCGGGAATTGGCGATTGTGCGATCGTACAATCTACGGATTTACTTTTGCGTTTGACTGAGGAGTACCAAGTCGCTGTCAAAGTTATTGCTAAAGCTGCTACATCTGAAAAAACGTGACCCGCATCTGCTAATAGGGACAAACTATGAGAATTAAGTGCGGCGATTAACTCTGCTACAAAAAAGCTGCTAAGCAGTACCAATGCTGTTTGTAAAAGTCGAATTTTGCCAATTCTGGGATTTATATTCTCGCATTGTGCGATATCCTTGGCGTTTTTCGAGTCAAAATTGTCCCTAACTAGAAATGTCATGCAGCAGTCCTTAAGGTTAAACTCGATTTTAAATTAAATAATAAATTAACTATCAGTGACCGATTATATACCAAATACGAACCAAGATCAGGAAAATTTGATCGCAAATTCCCCAAATTCTCAAATAAACGATCGTCCAATTAGCGACAATCACGCAAATACTTTGACAGGCGAATCTTTAGTTGATTTGCGCCGCTACGATCAATCAAAGTTCGATCGCGGAAGGCCTGGTTGGCTAATTTTGCTGTGGTGGTTCGTCCAGGCGATCGCCTTTCCCCTCACTCCACACCCTTGTAATAGCATCAGGAGCGGGCTGTTGCGGTTATTTGGAGCCAAAATAGGTCGAGGTGCAGTAATTCGCCCCACGGCTCGTTTTACCTATCCGTGGAAAATTGAAATCGGAGACTACAGTTGGATCGGCGACGATGTTGTATTGTACAGTTTGGAGCGAATTGCGATCGGTAAACACTGCGTCATTTCCCAAAAAAGTTACCTTTGCACCGGCACCCACGACCCTCAAGACCCAGCCTTTGGCTTAATTACAGCATCTGTGATCATTAATCATGGCGTTTGGATTGCCGCCGACTGCTTCATTGGCCCCGGTGTCGAAATCGGTGCCAACGCTTTAATTGGAGCTCGCAGCAGCGTCTTTAAAAATATGCCCGCAGGCTTTGTTTGTACGGGAACACCTTGTCATCCCCGCTATCAGCGAGAAATTAACCAAAGTTCTTGACATACTCCCCGACGTGAACGTGCGGGGATTCTAAATTCAAACAGCGATCGCAGGCAAAGCCCGTCTTACATCACCTAGTTCAATGGTTGATGCCCCAACCATACAGATATTTTTAGCGGCGTTTTCGTCCCGATCGTTAACTGAACTACAAGACGGACAACGCCAAATGCGAGTAGAAAGGTCTAATTCTTTTAGGACGTGACCACAATGATTGCAAGTTTTGGAGCTTGGATACCATTGGCTGATATAGGTGACGATCTTGCCTTTCTTTTTAGCGACCCATTCTAAGATTTGCATAAATTCTCGGAACGCAAGATCATTAATCTTGCGACCCCAAAGTTTCTGCATCCCTTTCAGGTTAAGCGTTTCAAAGCAAAGCAGATCAAACCGATCCGTCAATGTGTGAGCAAGTTTCCAGAACCAATCAGAGCGCCGATTAGTTACATCTTCATGCCGTCGTGCTAAATTTAATCTAGCTCGTTCACGATTGGCTGAACCTTTCTTTTTACTGGAAAGTTGCCGTGAAGCTGCTTTGATTTTGTTGAGTGACTGCTTCAAGAATTGGGGTGATTCAATTTTGGATCCATCCGAGCAAGTGAGAAAAGTTTTCAACCCAAAATCAAAGCCAGCAATTTTACTTGGCTCGACTTCGACTACTGCTTGGGAACTATCAACGACCACGATCAAAAACACGTCTCCTAATGGAGTTCGTTTAATTGTGAGCGTCTTGATGATTCCATCAATTTCTCGGCTGTTCCAATATTGATAAACCTGGCTCCCAATTTTGACGCGATTGCCGCCCAAAAATTTATATCCAGCTTGTTTCAACGTGAAAGATTTGTACTTGCGAACCTTCTTAAAGTTCGGTGGTCTGACTCCTTTCTTGTGGTGTTTGAAGAAAAGTTGGTATGCTTTCTCAATGCGTTGACAGATATTCTGAACGGCTTGAGATCCGACAGACTGCCAGAACTGACTTCGTTTCCGAAGTTTAGCAATATGAGCTTGAAGTTTGGCACAATTCAGATGCTTTTTAAACATCCGGTAGTACCGTTTATGCAGCGCAATGCAATGGTTGTAGATTATTCCCGAAGCGTTAATTTGTCGCTTTAGAAATCTATTCCGCTTGTGCTGATAAAATTTAAACTTCAATGTTCTCATGCTACTATTGTACAGCATAACCAACGGTATTAGTATGAAAAGACGATTAGATTTTAGGGTTGAAGATTCCGAATTTGATTTTCTTGAAGCCCATTGCAAAAAAATGGGACGAACTAAGACAGATGTTCTTAGAGAATTCCTGCGATCGTTGGCTAAGAAGAAGCCGTCCTAGAAGGACGGGGCTTTAAACCCAATTTTCAGGTAAAACACATTGCACCGGGAAACTAAGCAACTTTACCAGCTTGTTGCCGAATTGGAATTTCAATGACGAATTCTACTCCCTTTCCTACTAATACAGGTTGACAGTATAATCTTCCCCCATGCTTTTCAACGATAATTTGGTAACTGATAGATAACCCCAATCCAGTTCCTTTACCGATAGGTTTGGTGGTAAAAAAGGGGTCAAATAGCTTTTGTTCTATGGTTTCGCAAACTCCCCGACCGTTATCACTAATATAAATAGCAACCCAATTTTCATCAATTACTTTTGTACAAATCTGAATGCGGTTCGGGTGTTGTTTGATGTCTGCAAAGGAACGCTGCTGATTAGATTCATCCAAAGCATCAATGGCATTTGAAAGAACATTCATGAACACTTGATTGAGTTGTCCGGCATGGCATTCTACTGGTGGAAGCTGACTGTACTCTTTTATTAGTTCTATTTCAGGATGCTCTGGTTTTGCTTTTAAACGATGATGCAGAATCGTGAGTGTACTATCAATTCCTTCATGGATATTTACTGCTTTCACCTCTGCTTCATCCACACGAGAAAAGATTCGCATAGACTTGACAATCTCCTCAATGCGTTGCGTTCCTAAGTTGATTGATTTAAGAACTTTGATAAAATCTTCCTCCAAAAAGTCCAGTTCTACTTCATCCATTGCTGATTGAATCCGAGGAGTTGGATTTGGATAATCTTCTTGATACAGGTGTAAAACTTTTAATAAGTTTTCCGCGTATTCTTGGGCATAACCCAGATTGCCAGATATGAAATTTATAGGGTTGTTTATTTCATGAGCAATCCCAGCCGCCATTTGCCCTAAGCCGGACATTTTCTCGCTTTGGATTAACTTAAGTTGCATTTGTTGTGAATCTTCATAGGCTTGGCTGACTTCTAAAACTTTTTGCTCCAATAAGGTATTTTTTTCTTCTAATTTATCAGCTAGAACATGAAGCTTTAAATGCAGTTTGACGCGAGCTAATACTTCCTCCTGTTGGAAGGGTTTGGTAATATAATCTACAGCCCCAAGCTTAAACCCCTCAACTTTATTAGCCGTATCCGAGAGAGCCGTCATAAATATAATGGGAATCTGTTTAGTTTCTGGATTAGCCTGTAATCGACGACAGGTTTCAAATCCATCAATTTCTGGCATCATGACATCTAGCAAAATTAGATCGGGTAGAGCATATTTAACTCGCTCTAGTGCCATTTTTCCAGATTTCGCGACCCGAACTTCAAATCCTTCCTGACTTAAGGCATCAGATAAGACACCCAAGTTGGCTGAATTATCATCAACTATAAGAATCGTACCATTGGCTTGAATTGTTGAATTCATAGACCTTACTTGTAGGAGTGAATAAACGTTAAAATCTCTTCGTCTTGAAAGTCCTTTGCCATCTGATGCAATTTTTTAGCAAAGGGAATGTATTTGGGATCTATTTCTTCAAGTAATACCGCCTGTTTAACTATTTCTAGGAAATTGCCTTTCATCGCCAGCTCGTATAGGATTTCCATTTCTGTAGCAGGCGGGGAAATTAGCTCAGTGGTGTCTGAGGCGATCGCCAGTGGAGCTTCATTGGCTTCGTAAACCCATTCCAAATCAAGATACTTTTGCAATTTTTCCAGGAGTTCCGTGGCTTGAACAGGTTTGGGAATAAAGGTGTTGCCTCCTGCTTCTAAACTTCTGTATTGATCGGTTTCAAATACGCTGGCAGAAGAGACAATAATCACGATGTCTTTGAAATTTTCCGAGTCTCGAACCCGCTTAATCAGCTCGTAGCCATCTAGTTCGGGCATTAATAGGTCGGTAACGATTAAATCGGGCTGCACCTCTACAATTTTTTCCCAGCCTTCTTGCCCATCGTTGGCTTCAGACACCTCAAAGCCGATCGGACTAAGCAAATTGCTAATTACTGAACGGTTAGCCCATTTGTCATCGATCACCACAATTTTAGGTTGGCGGTCTTTGATGCCGATTATCTGCCCGCGATGGTCGATTTGAGACGTTTTCACCCATTCCTCGGCTTGATACAGATCGACATCAAACCAGAAAATACTGCCAACATTCATCTCACTTTGAACCTGAATGGTACTACCCATTAATTCTACAATCCTTTTGCTAATTGCCAATCCCAGCCCCGTGCCTTCCGTCTGCCGTCTGCGATCTCCTACCTGCTCGAAGGGCTGAAAGATAGCTTGGAGTTGATCTTGGGCAATGCCGGTACCTGTATCGCGTATTTCAAAGCGAATTTTTTCTTCTGTGGCAAAACTGACTATAAAAGTGACAGTGCCCTCATCCGTAAATTTAATAGCGTTGCTTAAAAGATTAATTAACACTTGTCGCAAGCGTTTTTCATCTGCACGAATGCCGATCGGGAGTTCGGGACTTGATGGAAAATGGAAGTCAATTCCCTTAATTTCAGCTCGGATGCGACACATCTCTGCTACACCTTGCAGGAAGGCTGGGAAATGAAAATCGGTGGGCTGGAGTTCCACTTTCTGTGCTTCAATCTTCGACAAATCGAGAATGTCATTGATTAAGGTTAATAAATGGGAACCGCACTGATAAATGACATCAATGCGCGATCGCTCTTCTTCATTCAAGACTTTGGAACGCTGAAGAATCTGCGCGTATCCCATGATGCCATTCAGGGGAGTCCGCAATTCGTGGCTCATGTTAGCAAGGAATTCACTTTTTGCCCGATTAGCTGCTTCTGCGGCTTCCTTGGCTTTTGCCATTAGGAATTCTGCTTGTTTGCGATCGTGGATATCGGTGCAAGTGCCAACCCACTCGCGAATGCTGCCATCTTCATTCAGAATGGGTACCCCTCTAACTTGAAAATAACGATAGTTTCCATCTGCTCCCCGAATCCGATATTCTATGTCATACAGGCTTTTCGTTTGCACTGCTTCCATCCACACCTGAGCCGTTCGTTCGCGATCGTCCGAGTGAATTGTATCTAACCAGCCCAAACCAACCACCTCAGCTACGGTTTGTCCAGTATAAGCTCTCCAAGTTGGTAAATCGGGCGATCGCCCTTCAGAATCGGCTGTCCAGACAATTTGGGACGTGGCAAGGATTAGCGATCGATAGCGTTCTTCGCTTTGTTTTATAGCATCTTCTGCTTGTTTGCGATCGTGGATATCGATGCAAGTGCCAACCCACTCCCGGATGCTGCCATCTTCATTCAGAATTGGCACACCTCTACATTGAAAATAACGATAGTTTCTATCCGCCCCTCGGATTCGATATTCTATGTCATACAGGCTTTTAGTTCGCAATGCTTCCATCCAGACTTGAACCGTTCGTTCGCGATCGTCCGGGTGCATTACATCTAACCAGCCAGAACCAGCCACTTCCGCTTCGGTTTGTCCAGTATAAGCTCTCCAACTCTGTAAATCAGTGCCTTGCCCCTCAGCATCCGTCGCCCAGACAATTTGAGATGTGGCAGCGATGAGCGATCGATAACGTTCTTCACTTTGTTTTAGAGCATCTTCGGCTTGTTTGCGATCGGTAATATCTCGTGTTGTGGCGATGATGCCGAGGATATTGCCATTAGTATCCCGCCAAGGAGATTTTGTAGTGAAAAAAGTCGCGGTTTTTTCACCGCCAGAGACATCTTCCTCGTAACTCTCAGTGATTCCTGCTGCCATGATTTGGCGCTCTTTTGCCATCATTTCATGGGCAGTGTCAGGCGGCAGTAATTCCAAATCATTCTTGCCGATGATTTCCTCAATTGGCTTGCCTAGGAAGTTTGCCAAAGTGGAGTTGATGGCAACATAACGCCCTTCCCGATCTTTAACAACAATTATGTCTGGCGTACTTTCCAAAATAGAGTTTAGCAGTGCGTTACGATCGCGCAGTGCAGCCTCCTGTTCGCGCAGCTCTTCTTCAGCTTTTTTGCGATCGCGAATATCCCGCACAATAGTGGAAATAAACTCGACTTCGCCCGCTTCCGTTTTGTGAACGATCAAAACCTGGGAGACTGGAATTTCTTGCCCATCGCGTGACAATAATAGAGTTTCACCAGCCCAGCTACCCTCTCGTAAAGCGGTGGAAAAGGCTTCGTCGTGAAATTTTGCCGTTACCGAGGGAGCTAACACAGAATCTAGACTAAACGGCGATCGTGCTTCCTCTGGAGACATCCCCAGCATTTCCTGTCCGGCTTGGTTGAGATAGACGTTATGCCCAGCCGCATCACAAACTCCTACTAAGTCGGAAGTTGCTTCCAAAATTGCCGTAAGTCGTGCCTGCTTTTGTTCTGCCCGCTTGCGATCGCTAATTTCAATCACAATGACACCCACACCAAAAACCCTGCCATTTTCATCCACCAAAGGATAGTAAGATGTTTCCCAGTAGCGGAGGATGCCTGGTTGTTTCGGCGTTTCACCCGCTACTTCATAGTCGAGAATTGGCTTGCCCGTATCCAGAATCCCTTGCAGCATTGGTTCCAGAGTCGGAGCCAAGTCGGGCAGCATTTCACCCAGCGACCTACCAATATGGTCTGCCACAGGAATGCCATTGATCTGGGCCAGAACTTCGTTAATTGAGACGTACCGAAGTTGGCTGTCATAAATCATCATTCCGGCGTTGGCACCTGCAAAAAAAGCCTCGAAGTGAGCCTGTCGCAATACCTCTGCTGTTGTGTTCTCTTGCTGTGGCGGTTGGGTTTTGTCTGGTGGGAATTTGCTCATGTTGGCTCGTGCATTTCAGCTTTTATTCTACAACTTGTGTCCAATTGGGCGATCGCAAGGTTTTCATTCCCTCCTATTTGGGTACTGAAGAAAACGTTCAGTAGGGCGATCGTTAGGCTTTCAATCTGCGATATTCTGTATCCCTTGCGACACTATTTCCCTTAATTCTTCGGATGTATCGCCAAGTATTTCTATTTCTCATCAATTCTATTCCTAATCAATCCTATCGGTAGAACATTAGTGACAACATCAGCTAGGGAAGCGTTTGTCAATCAGCAATTATGCTCATAATTTACTCAGATTGGGCGGGGGGAAACTAAGATTTGGGCGATCGGGCAATTCTGGCGATCGGCATATTTATGCCCACCCACCCCCAAATCGCCAATTTTCTACTCCTAAACAAGCAGTATTTTAAGTAAAATTACGGATTGACAAATGTGATTGAGTTATAGTTTTTCCCCCATGTCGGTAGAATGTCAAGTATTCTTGGAACGTTATCAATTTTAGCTATATCCGTTAAATTTTCACTTAAATAGACACAAAACAGACGCAACTAGCAGAGTAATAGCAATATCTCTCCCACCAGTTAAACTCATTGTAATACTTGGATATTTGACTTGTCCACTTAAAGAGTCATTGCATAACCCCTGCTTAAATTGATAACGGGACTTCAAAAAAAAATTAGTGGAGATTATGATAAAATCCAATAAAATTAATGTTGACTAAAGTTAGTAGAGTGATATCTGGTAGTGATAAATATGTAGTGATTAGATATTCATTGGCTCAAAACATAGTTGTAATGATGGATAAAATACCAAATAG
>NZ_JAUBVR010000041.1:0-6324 GCF_036705955.1 Microcoleus sp. A6-C6
TTGATTTCGCCTTTGAAGGTTCGTATTTGGACTCTTCAAGAATCCCCTCGCCTTTAGGCATGGGGAGTATCAAGTTAGAAATAGTATAAAGTGTAGAATGATCGCAGATCGATCGCCCTTGATGACAAAAAGCGATCACCCGCATTCAACTACAAGAATGACTGTATTTTAGCAGAGTCAAGTTCTCTTCCGATCAGCACCAGCTTGGTTTGACGGAGCTCGGAAGGTTGCCAAGGGCGATCGTAAAAATATTCTATACGATCGCCCACACCTTGCAACACCATCCGCATCGGCTTGTTAGGAACCGCCACAAATCCCTTAATCCGATAGATTTCCTCTTGCTGCATCAGCGATTGCAGTTTTTTCACTAAAGCTTCAGGTTCAAAGGCGCGATCGGCAATAAAGAAAGTCGAGTTAATATCATCATCATGCTCATGTTCCTCTTCCGTGTCGTGGTGACTTGGGCGGGACTCCAAATCATCCTCAACCGCCGCATTAAATCCCAATAGCACATCGGGGTTAATTTCGCCACCTTTGCAAGGAACAATTTTCACACTCGGACGCAATTCTTGCTGCAACCAGGTTTGAACTTTCTGTTGAGTTTCTTCATTTACGCGATCGACCTTCGTCAACAGTACCATATCAGCACAGGCCAATTGATCTTCAAACAATTCCTCGATCGGAGTTTCGTGATCCAAACTAGAATCAGCCTGCCGCTGCGCCATCAAAGCATCAATATCACCGACAAAATTACCGCTAGCAATAGCTTCGCAATCAACAACAGCAACCACACCGTCAACAGTAGCGCCCGTGCGAATTTCCGGCCAGCGAAAAGCTTGAATCAAAGGCTTAGGAAGTGCCAAACCAGAAGTTTCAATTAAGATACAATCAATTTGGTCTTTGCGCTTCAACAATTCCTGCATAGTCGGCAAGAATTCCTCTTGAACAGTGCAGCAAAGACAACCATTTGTGAGTTCAACAATATTGCTGTTGACACTTTCTTCATCGTCACAAACTTGGCAATCGCGCAGCAGTTCTCCGTCAATCCCAATTTCGCCAAATTCGTTAACTAGAACAGCAATACGGCGGCCTTGATTATTTTGCAATAAATGGCGAATTAAGGTAGTTTTGCCACTACCGAGAAAACCAGTAATCACTGTAACAGGAATCTTGTGCATTATTTTTTTTGTTAGGTTTAAATGTAGGTTACAGTACGGATTGTATTGGTGTCAAATTAAGACTAAACTCCTCTGATAAATTTCGCTTTTCCCAGAATCTATATCCCCTCGTATCCCCTTAAGAAGTCTACGGTGTACACACAAGTCGAGTTGGAAATTAAACTGACGGAAAGTCATGGAAATTTATTTTTTAAATCCTTGATTTTCCATTAATTATTATCAACAAGCCAAAACAGTTGATCACAACCTGGACGATCTAAAAACCTGGCATTTAGAGGCTTATGTCTTGCTAAACAAGGCTTTTAGAAATTGTGTGTACAGGGTAGCCTGGTTGTAGGGAGCTAGGGGGATCTTGCTTCGGCTACAAACAAGATTTATCAAGGGTTTTAGTCTTGACTTGACACTAATACTCTAAAACCAGCTACCACTATCATTATAGAGCTTTAAATTCCCTATTTCCGCCACCTGTCAAATTGATCTTCGGAACAGCCATTAATAAATTGATTATTCACCCAACCGTCAAGGATTGTAAAAGTTTCATTAGGAACCGTTCCAGAAGTTTTGGCCGCAATTTTCACCCAATTACCTTGTCTGCTGACAGCCCGAACTCCGTCTCCTCTTTTGAGTTTCGCTACAACTGGGTAGTTATTGCCGGGGCCTTTGCGAATGTTAACAGTGCCGCCTTCACCTGTAATAAAAGAGCATTGAGTTTGCTTTTTTAAAGCTTCTACTTTTTGGGGGGAAAGACTTTGCTCTTTACCGAAAACTGGAAAACTGTAAAGTGAAAAACTTAAACTTGCAAAGACGGCTGCAATGAAAAAGGCTTTTGATTGAGTAAAACTTAGCATTGATTTAATCTCCTGGGATTGGAAGGACTGAAGTGCTGATTGCTAACTAACTTTTTGGGAAGGACTGAAGTCCGAACGATCGAACTGTTATTTGACGGAGGCAAACCATTCAGTAATGCCTTGGGCAATGGCAGAAGCTAACTTTTTCTGTTCTGTCGGATTCACAATCCATTCAAACTCTTCGGGATTGATCATAAATCCCAATTCCATTAAAACAGATGGAGTGACGGCAGGACGAGTCATGGCTAGATTGTTCCAGAATACACCATAGCTCGGACGGTTCAACTTGGCAACTAAATAATTGTGCAAAAACATTCCCAAACTGTGGGCTTGCGGGTGAAACCAGAATGCGCCGACACCTTTAGTATTAATCGCATCGCCGTTATCGGGCAAGGCATTGTAGTGGATCGAAATTGCGATCGCAGGTTCTTCTTTTTGAATCATTTCCACCCTCGGCGGCAAATCCAAATCGACATCTTCCACCCGTGTCATTACCACATTCGCGCCCCGATTTACCAATTCCTCTCGCACCAATTTCGACACAATTAAAGCCACTGTTTTCTCGCGATAGCCGGTGGGGCCCACACCACCCGAATCCTCCGGGCCGCCGTGTCCCGCATCGATGAGAATCTTGATTCCTGACAACGATTTTTCTGGCGTATTCGGCACCGCGCTGCTTGGATTTCCCGGCGGGTGTTTTAAAGACAACACTAAAGTTGTGCCATCGTATCTCAACTTATAACCCCACTGCTGGGCAGATTTGAGATTGAAAGTATATTGTACTTGCAACGGCGAGATTTGTTGCCACGCTAAACGTGAAATTACTGGGTCATCGTCTAGGCGAATAATGTCAGTTTGAGCGGTGGTATTATACAGTGTTAAAGTGAAAGTCCGTTCTCCTTCTTGTACGGTGACTGGGACTGGTATTTCTAAGGGAAATAAGACCTCTGTCCAACCGGAAACTTGACGCGATCTGGCGCTGCGAATAATCGATCGCACAGGCACGGCATCCTTGACAATTCGCACTTCCGATGCTTTAATCCAAGCGCCGTAATCGAGGCGAATCCATTCTCCCTCGCGCCCGATAACTGTTGCTCGCGTTCCCTTGGGCAGCGGTGTCATCCGAGAAAAATCGGTGCTCGCCCCGGTTCTGGCGACGCCAGGATCGGCTGTTACTTCGGCTATTTCTAAGTCAGTCGGAGAGAGAATAGAAATCTTGCCAGTACCTGGTTGGCTGATAGTTTTATCGTTCATTGTTAGTTCAAATAATGGCACTCCTAAATCGACTTTTTTCTGCGATGAGACGGAGTTTTCAGGAGTTTTAGCACAGCCTTGATACTGTTCGATGCCAGTTTTTGCAATCGGGGAATTTTCACCTAACAGTACAGATTTGTTGTCGGGGAGTTCGACTTGCGATCGCGCTTTTAGAGGAATAGTAACATCGGCTAATTTTACCGCGACTTGAGTATTCGCCGGAGCGATCGCCCCAAAGCAGATATATTCCCCCGGTAAACTCGCCACATCGACTTTCGGCGTCAGGGAATTTTTAGCAAAAGCCAATCCGGCGGGGACTTCTGGTTGATTTGACTCCCGCGTCACCTTAATTTGAACTTGCTGATTGTCGTAACGCAAGGTAAAGACGTTTTCGCCTAATTGCAGGGGAAAAGTCGGGGCGAAATGACCGGCTGCGGTGCGCGCAATTTGGCTACCATTTACCGATACTTGTCCGGTTGGGGGGGCTGTACCGATGAGAAAAATGCGATCGGCTATTGTTTTGTGGTTGGCGGGAGGATAGGCGACGGACAAAGGTTGAGCGGCCACAGCTACAGAGGCGATCGCCATTATCATCCCAAACACGACTAATCCTAAAAATTTTCTCATGCTAAATCGCAACTAATTGAGAGTCTGTTGGTTATTTATACTAGAACTTGCGTTCAGAAACCGGGTTTCTGAGGATTCGCCGTAAGTCTTATTTACTATACAGGCTCCAGTTTATCACGTTTAGAGTTCCAATTGGGCGATCGGCGACATATAACAACCCCGCCCGACGTTTAGGACGTTCTTAATACCCCAAACCCATGCTGTCGATTGCTTCTTCCTTCTTCCTTCTTCCTTCTTCCTTCCTTCTTCCTTCTTCCTTCTTCCTTCTTCCTTCTTCCTTCCTTCTTCCTTCTTCCTTCTTCCTTCTTCCTTCTGCTATAAATTCTTGCGTCAAACGATTAAGTTTTAATTAATTCCGAAGTCGTTCTCCACAGTTGATCCAAGCGATTCGCCGGCATCGTCAAATACAAAACATCCCCCGAACTCAGACAACAATTGAACAAATCCCAGCCGTGAATAGTTTGACAATTAGTTTCCACATAAAGAGGCACAAAATCTGCTGATTTAGCAGCATCTTGAATGCGGTGGCCACAGAAAGGATGTTTTGGTGTAATCAATGTGGCCAAGGAAACCCACAGACTTTCAGCAGTCATTCCGTTGCCCAAAATTCTGCCTCCAATCGCCGCCGCCGCAAAAGCAGGAGCCGCTAACTCCGTCGGGTTTAAAACTCCTTCAAACTCAAAAACCTGCTGCACCATCAGAGCAAAATGCGAGTCTTGATTGCGGACAATCACCGATAGTTTCGGTGCTAATCCTTTAGCAGTTAAGGCAATTTCTAGATTAGACATATCGCTGCTAGTAACTGCCAAAAGTGCAGCAGCTTGCTTAACGTTAGCAGCTTCCAAAGTTGCAGACAAACTGGCACTTCCTTGAATTACTGGAATTTGCATTGAGCGAGCTGTGTTCAGAAAGCGGCTGTTCGGATCTTGCTCGATTACCACAATATCATAACCGTTATTGTGCAGTTCTTTAGCAATTTGGATGCCGAGTCCTCCGAGTCCGCAAATAATGTAATGATGGCGCTGCGGAACTCGCGCTATATCCCAATATTCGCTAAAGCGAGTTCCCAATACATAATCGTTGAGCAGGGCGTAGCAGATGCCGATGATGCCCGCTCCAACTAACATCATCATCACCGTAAATAATTTAATATTTTGTGGAGCTTGTTCCGCAACTTTTTCATAGCCTCCGGCCCCAGTAATCATCCCTACCGAAAAATATAGAGAATCGACAATCGAGATATTTTCATCAACACAAATATAAGTAGAAGTAGCTATTCCAATCATAGCCAGCAGAGTCAGTACCACAATTACCGCTTGGCTGTGCTGCTGAAATCGGCGCAGGCTAGTTAGGGTTTTAAAGAATTTTTGAATTAAAGTTTTTTGGGGGCTGCGGAGAGTCGGCTCAGTTGCTACAATTAGCCGATCGCCCTTTTGACACTGCTGGCCCGCCAGCACCGCCGATACTAAATCAGTTTTGTTAGCAGCCGGGAGGTAATAAATCAACATTCGCGATCGATCGTTCCACAAATCGCTGAGTTGTCGATCGAGCCAGGGATGATCTTCATCGATATACTCTTCGTGAATCGGCCAAGTGCGATCGAACAAACTCAACTGTCCGATCGCCCGATTTCCGAGAGCAGCAAAAGCAAAAACCGGAGCCGCCAAAGCTGAAACGCTCATGGAAGTGTGATCGGGCAAAGTGTGATCAATTCTGTCGCCCAAGCTAGTATTGAACAATCTGTTAATGATCCGAATTTGAGGATTGAGAATCCTCGCCTGCATCAAAACTGCCAAATTCACAGCATCGTCATTACCTGCAATTACTAAAGTGTGGGCTTTTTGAATGCCAGCCGCCAACAAGGTAGAAGCTGCTTGCAAATTGCCGACAACCACCTCAGAAGTTTCGCTGCGAATTGGGCGATCGCTAATACCAACCACAATCGCCCCTTGCTGTCTTAACAAACAAAAAATCTTGTGTCCCGTGTGGCCCAAGCCGCAAACAATGATTCGAGGTTTCATAAAAAATATTTGCCAGCCGATGGCAAAGCTGTCCGCTGTAGTTTTACCTACCATTGTTGACGGTGACGGCTTTGCAGAATGTAGCTAAAAACACTATCTAGGATGTTTGTGATGCACTCTCGAAGTTTTGCAACAAGAACGCGGCAGTTTTGAAACAAGGACACGGCAATACCCTGTCCCTACAGCTTATGAGGTGCAATTAACCTAATTTAATCAAAAACAGCCAGCAGAATCCTAACAGGTAGGGAAACGGCACTGCCGTGTCCTGATAATTACGACTCCCTACATTAAATCAACTCAAAAAACCACACAGTCATCTTTTCAATATCTGCCGCCGCCGACTGAAGAAAAAAGGGGATATTAAAGCCAGATTTGGTATGATCAAATAATTCCATA
>NZ_JAUBVR010000041.1:6424-58662 GCF_036705955.1 Microcoleus sp. A6-C6
AATTCACAGGCAAGATTCCTGTGCCACTGATAGACACAAAATATGATCAAATAATTCCATAAATTCACAGGCAAGATTCCTGTGCCACTGATAGACACAAAATATGATCAAATAATTCCATAAATTCACAGGCAAGATGCCTGTGCCACTCATAGACACAAAATATGATCAACTTCTTTTATTTCTCTTCCTTCGCGCCTTCGCGGTTCGTCAAATATGTCTTATTGAAGTAACAACAGATTAAAATAATTAAACCAATCCAAACACAGCCATATATAAAACCGTGAATCGAGTTACTCCCGCAATAGTTATCTTAGGTCAAAACAGCCTGCCGATCGCCAAAACAATCTCCGCAGTCTTCCCCGGTTCCCAGATTTACGGTTTAGTCGATCGCACATCCGACACAGACATCAACTTTAGCAACTTCGGCGAAACACTGCGGGAATTATTCGCAACAGAAACCCCAATCATCGCCATCTGCGCCGCCGGCATCATCATCCGCACCCTCGCCCCGCTGCTGTCAAACAAACGCGCCGAACCCCCAGTCTTAGCCGTCGCCGAAGATGGAAGCGCCGTTGTACCATTGCTGGGAGGTTTGCACGGAGTCAACGACTTAGCGAGAGAAATTGCAGCAGCCCTCGGCGTACAGCCCGCCATCACCACGACGGGAGATATCCGGTTTCGCACGGCGCTGCTGAGTCCTCCCCAAGGCTATTATTTGGCGAATCCAGAGGACGCGAAGACTTTTATTTCAAATTTGCTCGCCGGGGCGAAAGTAAAGCTAGAAGGGGCTGCCAACTGGCTTTCTGAGAGCAATTTGCCGTTAGCGCAGCCCGCCCCTACGGGGGCTGCGCCAACGGAGAGGATCGCCCCCGAAGCCAAATTAACCATCTGCGTCACCGAAAAAGCAATTGTACCCACAGCAGATTGTTTGGTTTACCACCCGCAAATTATCACGTTTGCACTCACAAATCTATCGAATATTGAGCCGGAAATAGCAGTTTCATTGGTGCAGAAAGTCTTAAAAAATGCAGGTTTAGCCGCCGCTTCAATTGCTGGATTTTTTGCCTTAAAAAATGAGATGGGAAATCCGACTCTTGAGGCAATTAGCCAATTTTTCAAAGTCCCAGTCCGCTTTTTCAATCTTTCGGAACTTGTGGAATTCGACTCGGCTAAATTAACAGAACACAATCCCGATTTGGATCTCACAGCCGCCAAAATTGCCCTGAGTGCAGCAGGCGCAAACAGTCAATTAATCGGGTACGATCGCACAAACGCCTTTAGTTGCGCGATCGCCCTGGCTGCAAAACCGATTGATGTAAGCGCGATCGGCATTAGTCGTGGCAAACTGGCGATCGTTGGTACCGGGCCCGGAGGCGCGCCTTGGATGTCCCCGGAAGTTAAGCAAATTTTGCGCGAAGCCACCGATTGGGTGGGTTACAAGTTCTATCTAGACTTAGCCGGAACACGGAGAGAAGGACAAAACAGGCACGATTCCGACAACCGCGAAGAGATCGATCGCGCCCGTTTTGCCCTAGATTTAGCTGCATCCGGCAAATCTGTAGCCGTGGTTTCGTCGGGAGATCCGGGGATTTTTGCGATGGCTGCGGCGGTGTTTGAGGCGATCGACTCTGACGGCAAACCCGAATGGCAAGGCATCGATCTGAGAGTAGCACCGGGGATTTCTGCGATGCAGGCGGCCGCTGCTGCGATCGGAGCACCGCTGGGCCACGATTTTTGTGTGATTTCGCTTTCGGATATTCTCAAGCCTTGGGAGGTCATTGAACAGCGGATTTCGGCGGCTGCAAAGGCGGATTTAGTTATGGCATTTTACAATCCAATCTCGAAACAGCGGATTTGGCAATTGGGAAGGGCGATCGAGATTTTGTTGCAAACTCGTGATGCTAAAACCCCAGTTGTATTGGGGCGAAACCTCGGCCGTCCGGGCCAATCCGTGCGCGTTTGTACGTTGGGCGAATTCCAGCCGGAAGATGCGGATATGAGAACTTTAGTAATTGTTGGTTCGAGTCAAACTCGAATTATTCCGCGTAAATATGGAGATGTTTGGGTGTACACGCCGCGCAGGTACGATTTAAGTTTGTAGTGAGAAATTCAGTCCTCAAAAAGTTTCGCCATTGTTTCATAGCTAATTTATGGATAAACATCCCTTGTAGGATAGTCTCTTTTTTACTTCGCACATTCTGAATTCGATGCTTTTCTCAGGTAGATGAGAAGTTCAAAAAGTTCGCATTGCTTTTGCTCAATCAGTATTAAAAACATCCTGCAAGTTACGATAACCGCTAATAACTCGCAAAATCTCAATACCATCACCAACTATTTGGTAAAAAATGATGTATGTATCCCATCAATGGTATACCACGTAAATCGGGAGCAAATTGTGCATAGGAACGCCCCAAATATGAATAGTCGGCTAGATACTGATATTTTTTACCAAATGTTTCTACAAAGCGATCGCCCGAATCTACACTTTGCGCCAAAAAGTAATCAGAAATTTCAGATAAATCTCGACTAGCCTCGATTGTAATTAGCAAGCGATTCATACTATTACTTGTCTGGCTTTTTTCACCTTATCTCTAAGTTGAGCTAATACATCATCTGCCTTGAGCAACTCACCGCGTTGCGCCTGTTCTCGTGCTATATTTATTTTATTCCGAGTTTCTTCAACCCAAGCTAAATAGTTTGGGTTGTCGCTGCTATCCGATAAAGTGAGGTCATCAATTAATAATAGCAAAGCTGTGTTAATTGCTTCTTCAATGGAGGAATATTGACCGTGCTTTACTAAAGCTTCCAGCACTTGGGTTTGATCGGGAGTCAAGGTGATTTGCATTGTTACCTCTGATGGTGCAAGGCTTGGACAATACTTTTACTGTATCTCATTTTATCAAAAAAGCTCACAAAAATATTGTGGGATGGGCGTCCCGCCCGTCTTAATTCTGACAATGAGATCTAAAACAGCTTAATTCAAAGATGCCATTCTCACCTTTACCAAAAAATCATTGAGAGCAACCTTTGCATCAGGATTTGATGGTAAATGACTTGTCGAACTTGCCTCTTCTAATACATTGATTAGCCGATCGCGCTCCTGGTGATAAAATGCAATATCAGTATCTTCCAGCACAGACATTTCCGCACCAGCCAGCTTGCGAGCAATCAAATCGGGAATATAGGGTAACTGGAACTTCTGATTCAGTTTAACCAAATTCGCCTCAACTTCCCCCGTTTGCATCAAATGAATCCCCGCCAGCAACACCCGATAAACGTACAACAGCGGCTTAACTCGACGCGGGCTTTCTTTCTCAAATAATCGCCATTGAGTGCGTGCAAAACCGAGATAATGGTGGCTGTGGTGCTTGGTAATACAGTTCGAGGCGAGATCCTTTAACTCTTCATGTTCCTTGCTAGTATAAACTATGAGCGGCGAATACAGTTGTTCCAACACATAGCCGTTGCGCTTCAACAGCAACTCCAGAAACTTCTTAATATCGTGAGTGACTAAATCGAGTTCCATTTTCTCCCGAACTTCCGAAACTTCAATTGTTTCGTCTCCCGAAATCAGCCCAATTACTTTGGGTAGCGGTAAGATATGTACTCCCCGCAAATCGAAGTCAGAATCTGGGGAAGGAAAGCCGTACAAGTGCGAGCCGCTGACAGTCGCAAACAGCAGCGGGTAAGGTCGATCGGAGATAATCTTGACTAATTCAGAGATGTATTCTACCATAATTTTCTATGTTATATAATGTCAAGTCAATGGCTAAGGTTCGTAGTGCGGACTTAAGTCCGCTCCCGGATTGCGGACTGAAGTCCGCACTACGAACTATTCGATCGCACTTTGACGCGATTTAATCAAAAACAGATTAGCCTGCTCGTAATTAGGACGTTCCGGTAACTTAGTATCAGCAAAAGCGCGATCGAACTCTGCGTGCAAGCTCAACCGCCAGCGATTCACCTCATCCCAGGATATTTCTTGATTGCGGATAGCCAAAAGTTGCGATCGAAAATCCTGCACCCGCACCGGCACAAACCCCTCCTTAAGTACCGTAATTCCTGACAGCAGCAACCGAATCAAGTGCATCGCGTGCTTCCAGCGAATTTCCCCAGTATTGCGAATGTCTTGCTCCATCTTTTTAAACTGCGACAAAACGTAACTATTGTAAGTTTGATAAACCAATTGCGAAAGAAAGATTTCGCGAATTTCCAGCAATTCTGCTGCGACAGGAGAAAGCTTTTCTACTAAAGGAGTGTACAAACATTCGAGCACATTGGGATTAGCTTTGAGCGCCAAAACCAGAAACTTTTGCAGTTCCCAATAGCATTCTTGATTTTCCTGATTTTCCAATTGTTCTGGAATGCCATAAAGTGACCAATGAAGAATTGCCGGCGGCTGGTAAATCCCGCGCCTATCTGTATCGGATTGCTCGTTATCCAAACCGTAAGCTCTCGAACCAACAATGCAGCGGTAAATCACAGAATCATAGAGGTTGTATTCGGCCAGAAAATCTCCTCCTGACTCCAATCCTTCGCTTTGAAACTGTTTGCGAATGCTGAATTCGTGTCGCCGCAGACTAACTTGTGTTGCGTCTGGGAGTTTGACTAAATAGGCGTGGGAATTGTCTGTAGGCGATTTGACAATGGCACCTACTGCGCCTTGTTTCCAAGATTTGTCTCCACCGGGGTTTTTGACCTCAATTTTGGTGACAATTTGGGTTCCGGCGGGCACGATTAGGTTGAAATTTTGAGGAAGATTGGGATTTGTCATGAGGAAACCTCCTGCGGAGACACGAGCTATATTCTTATTGTAGTATATTTGTAGTGGAAAATGGGTGTTTTGGGCGATCGGCAATTTTGGTATTGTTGAACAGTGTCTAATGCACGCTCAAGCAGGAATACCGCCAACGAGTTGAGGCGAAGGTGTGGGAGATTGTGGAGACTCACCAGACAATTGCAGCAATTCGCAACGGGCAAGCGGTGACGGACTTGCAACTGGTGGCGTTAGATCGTACACTGAGGCAAGAGTTGCGTGGGGGGAAACGTGCAGTTGTCGGAGTCGAATATTCGCAAGGCGTTTAATTTGAAGGTAATTGGAATCAATACGGTATACTACTTTTGTTATACAAAGCACCCAACATTGGAAACGTCTACCAACTCTCCCGGCTCTTACTCTTAAAGTATAGAAGAACACAGAGGCTGATACATGGATGAAATTGATTGGTTATACCCCTTTGGATGTCTCCCCCCAAGCAATGAAAATGAGTGGTTGAATCTTAAAGATTTTGTAGATATTTATAACTCCATTCATACTACACACTACATCCTAGAATCCTTTCCTGAAAACGATAATCGTACAACTCCAGAACCGGAGATTCTACTTCGTGATGGCGATGCACGGATGGTAATTGAGCGTAAGGCGTTCTCATGGACTTCAGACTATATCAGACATCACCAACTTTGGCATGAGTTTACCAAGACATTTGAAAATCAAGTAATAAGCACTTTTTCCGACGATATTTATGTTCTTGAAATTAATAATGTAGATATGCCAACTAATAAGAAAGAAGTGATTAGGTTGGCAAATGAAATAGCAAGCTCAGTTATTGAGCATGAAGCATGGATTAAAAATTCAAAAGGAATTGCTACGGATGAATCACCGTCATGGAGCTTCTTCAGAATACCAGAGATAGACCGAGGGGAGGCCCCTATTGAGTCGGGTATTTGTTGTAGTCTGAAAAACCCATTTAAGTTCTATAGCAAACACGAAACAAGAGATTTATCCCCCCAAATAAAATCGCAAGTAGCTAAACTCATTGAACGTGCAGCTCCTAAGTTTGATAAATATCGCGATTGTATCAAGATTTTAATTTTGGAGTTACATACGAACGTCTTAAATTTTTCAATTAAAAGTTTAAGTCAGATTATACAAACTATCGATGTACCTGAAAGTATCGATCAAATCTGGATTGGAGGACAAGTTGAACTGAACAATGGGGAATCAGTATTAGATTATGAATTAGCTGTAAACAATTCGATTTTCGGGGATTTATGGTAGAAAAGTAGCGACAACTCACAATTGGGAAGCGGTGACGGACTTGCAATTGCTGGCGTTAGAGCGTAATCTGATGTGTATGAGAAACGGCAAAACATCCAAATAGTATTAACCTAGGTGTGAAAATGTTATCAGAACAAAAGTTTAAAGATTTAGTGGACACCACAGACTCTAGTATAAGTTTCAACGATAATGATATAGAAGATCTTGAATTTTTATATAACCATTATAGAATTCCCTATACTACTTCTTCATCACAAGATGAAATGATAAATCATCTTAGCGATCAAATTAAAATACATTTGATTTCAGGAAATTTAAAAGTAATATATCTTTGGAGATTAAGGGATCAAGTAATTCTACGATCTATTCTAGACGATCAGCCTTTACAGCCATATTTCAGTATTTTAAAGAGGATTTTAGAGGTGATAAACATGGAAGATAAAATTTTACCTTTAGAGTCTGAAGAAGAGTGGCGTATGGCTATTCGTAACGTCAAGGATTACAATGCTATATGCGGAGAAAATTATGTTTTAGATATTGAATATTTTAAAACACTGTTTCCAAGACAGTTTTCGGTTGCTTCTTCAGCTAAGGTTTTGAGAAATTATGGTTATAAGTTAGAAGTGAAAGATGGCAAAATTTGTATTGAGGAATCAGAACAAGAAAAAATTGCACGATCTATTGAATGTGATATTCAATTAATTGGTGGGCTGGAAATTGCAAGACGTTTATTTTATGAAATACAAAACTTGTACGATTCCGAACAAGAAAGATATCATTTAGTGCGTAGGCTTGAGGCGTGTAATAATAATCCCCAACCTGAGATACCTATAGGTTATCTTTTGAATTTATGTGTAAAACACTTGCAAAAATCTCCTATTTTATCACCCAATCCAAAAGAAAATTGGGAACGGATGGTAAAATTATCCACAAGTTTTACATCTGTTTTGGATGTTCAACCATATAACTCTTTCCAAGTATACTTTAAAACCTTAGACAACTTATCAGATTTTTTGCAGGAAATCGCTGTATATGACAGTATATTTTGCTTAAATCAACTACGTCCCTCAGATGTACCAAGGATTTTGAGAGGTTTATTTAGTTTAATTAATGTAGATGATATTAATAAAATTCAAGTACAGTTAGGATGGATTCCTGAACAAGCAATTTTAGTGGCTGAAGCAATACTTAACATAGATGTTGATAATTTATCTCCAATTATATTTACTAAGGAACAAGTTAAAGATCAATTACCTGATTTATATACTACAGTAATTGAAAAAATTTTAGATATTTATTGCCATTCTCATAATCCAGCTAATTCAGAATATAAAATACCCACTGACTTTAGACATAAAAAGTACACTTTTTTCTTGAAGCCTTTGCTAAAACTAGATAGAAGTGAATATGTATTGATGGGTCGATCTTGGTGTTCTCCAGCTTTTTATGAAGCTCTTGTAGATACATTAAACAAGATAAATATACCACATAATATTCACAACAACATGGGAGACTATCTTGAAAGATTTGTCAAAGAGCAATTACAAACTCTAAAAATCAAGTATAGTTATGGCGATTATTCCGTAGATAGCCGTAAATATAAAACATCTAGGCAACAGGGAGAATGCGATATTATTATTGAGTCTGATGATACCATCATCTTTATCGAAATCAAAAAGAAATCATTAACAAATAATGCTAAAGGTGGATGTGATGCTGCTATATTTGCTGATTTGGCAGGTAGCCTTCTAGATTCTCAGATTCAACTTGGATGGCACGAAATTATAATACGCTCCGAAGGATATTTAGAACTTACACCGAAGAATGAACCAAATAATACATATAGATTAGAGCTTAATGGACGTTCTATTGAAAGAGTTACGCTTACTCTACTAGATTTTGGAGGATTTCAAGATCGCAATTTCTTGTATCAGTTTCTACAACTAATGCTATCTACAAGTAGTATTGATGCACTTGATTCACCAAACGCTCAGGAAATTATTAATAGGTCAAGAATTAATCAAAAGCTTCCTATATTTTTAACACAACATGAACACCTTAAAAGTTTAAATCCAAGACAAGAGCAGTTTCCATTCTATGACTGTTGGTTTCTTAGCCTTCCGCAATTTTTAATCCTAATAGATGATTTGAGTGAAAAAAAATCAATCAAAAAACTATTACACACAACTAAGTATATATCTACAACTTCCCTTAATTTTTACTTTGAGTATGCTAATGCAAAGAAGCTACTTCACTAAATTAATAATAAATCAGTAAGCTAGACTTATGCTAAATGAGCCAGAACTATTAAGAAAATAATTTATATGGGCAATACTGGATTTGAACCAGTGACCCCTTCCGTGTGAAGGAAGTGCGCTACCACTGTGCTAATTGCCCGTAGATAATTACGATACCATACCAAGTCCAAATGTGCAACTAAATTTTCCCCAAAAATTCAGCCGCTAGTTTCCGAGTGAAACTCGACACAATGCCAAGAATACAGGCATTTGTCGAGTCTGGCATCAATCAACCACCCACCAACCCGCCGCAGGGCCAACAAACCGCACCACAATCCACCAACCCACCAACAGACTAATCCCGATCCAGCTTCCGCGAGATGTCCACCTCACAAAATCTTCACTTTGGGTTTTCGTGATTGGCAGCCAGGAAACGATGCGCTCTTCTTTACCGAATTCGTCGCCGATCGAGTCTTTACGACGCTTAGCTTCACCCATAATTTTTGTCTGCTAAATCAGATTTCAATTGTATAACCAACCAAATTATACGCCAACAGGTCATCTCAAGCCTGCGTCAACCAAGTCGTATCCAAATAATCAATCCTCGCAAACGGACTCAGCGCCGCTAAAATCTGCTGTCCGTAACTGCGGTGAATCACCCTACTGTCAAAAATCGCCACAACCCCCTGACGTTCTCGCACCGGCGCGATCGCCCGCTGCAACTCATTCAAGGCCGCCGGCAACAAATACAACCGAAACCAATCGCGGCGCTGTTCCTTATAATAAGCCACACGCGCCGTCACCAAAGGATTTTCCAAGCTTGGTAGCGGCAAAGTGGCGATCGCCAGCAAATGAGGCGCGCTCAACTCCCCCTGATATTCCCGCCAAAACTCCCACCCAGTCACCAAAATCCCATTCTCCCCCACATCAGTTGTTTCCACCCGCACCCTCGTACCGAACTCAGAAGCCAAAATCGCCGCCAGCCTCGCCTTCAGCGGCACATCACCCACAATCAACACCGTTAAACCCGCCACCGACACACTCATCAACAGCAAAGTCCGAATTTCTTGAATTAAAACTCCCTGAAATTCCGGCGTATTCGGCAGCGGCAGCCAGTTGGGAATGTACAGTTGAATTAATTCGTTTTGTCGATCGGGCGAAAACCTCACACTCGTCAACTCTGGCAATCCCATCATTTGCCGGAAGATCGGAGCCTTCTGTTCCACATCCACCGCCCCCCCAATCAACACCACAGGCACGGCCGCCCAAATTTTGCTCAAAACCTCAGCCACCTGCACCGGCGCGCAGAACAGAGAAAATGACCCGCCCGATCGATGAATTTGCGCCCACCGCAGTCTGCCGTTTGCTTCCCACCGCTGCCGAAAATTCACCCAAGCAGCCGGAATCAGCGGGTTTTGCTCGATCATTTCAAACAGCCCTTTCAAAATATTTTGCTCTGCGGTTTCCAGCAAATAGCACTCATCAGGCTTAGCTGGATGCAGAAACACAGCCCGCGTTAGCAGCACCCGCGCTTCTCTGATTTCATCCGCCAGCATTGACTGAGATTGCATTAAATCATTCCAGTCAGCCGGTGCCAAACCAGCAGTCAATTGCTGGCGCGTCCAAACTTCCAAATCATCCACACCGTCGATAATTATCGGAATATTGCTGTGAAGTTCCGAATTCCCCCCCAAGCGAGCCGCCAGCCAAGAGTCAGGATCTGCTAGCATCAATCCTCGTCCCGCGGCATTATGGGAGTAAATGTCGATCGGCTTCTCTGTTTGCAGCCACTCTTGCAAGCGGGGAATTTCCACCCCGTGCAAATGTTCCAGCAGCGGTGTCGGCGCCACTAAAATCACCGGATCGGGCCACATCAAAACCGGCATCAAATAGCTGACTCGATACCGCTGTCGGTAAGCTCCAGCAGGCAGCCCCGTTTGAATTATAGCGCTGCGCCCCAAGCGCAAAGCCCGCGCCACCAGCCGCGCCATCGTTAAATGGTGGGGCCAGTGTGGCTCGGAGTGCGATCGCAAAAAGCGGAGCAGCGAGTTATGGACTTCTACCTCAATCAATCGATTTCACAGTTGATATTGCTCAATCAACATAATCAAAACTTGCCAGAAAATCAACTACTTTTTGACCCACAGGCAAACTAAATTTAGTATCCTGATTATTTCCGCCTCGCTGACCAAAATTTTGGTGAGACTGCACGATCAAACTTTCCTGGCCCGAACTAATTAAAATAGTTTGGGTAGGTGACTGAAAAAAATTTGTTTTCTGACCAGCATTTATTGTTGTTTCCAGCATTTTTTTCACATCAGTTAAATTAGCCATTGCTGCATTCAATGCTTTAGATAACTGTACTATCCGTTTTTTTTCCAAATTTTGATTTGCGATACTTTTGCCAACCGCCACCACATTTTTTTGAGTTTCTAAGGCATTCTCAAAAGGAACAATCGCTAAAAAAGCTGCTGGCAATAAATGCTCGTCGCTATCAAATCTAAAAGTCAGAGTTGTCCGGCGGTAGCCAACTTCAATATTGGGAGGACGGCTCATGGCTCCGTAATGCCTAGCTATTTCGCCGTAAGCTGTTGCTAAAGTGTTGTTTGCTGAGTGGTCTAAAAGTGCGTCAACCACAATTCGCACTAACCCCGGCGTATGATTTAAAAACTTTCTCGCTTCAGACGGCGAATTAAATTGTTGAATCGCAGAGCGATCGCCTGCGGGGCTGATGTCAACCCATTGGCAATTAATATCATCTGCGATGATACCAAACCTGGGTACTAAATACATTTTTGCCCCAGTTAAAGTTGCTCCAGTCAAATCTGCGCCCACCCAATCAGCGTTAATCAAATTGGTTTCTGTCAAATCAGCGTGAACCAAACTAGCATTGGCTAAATTAGTATTTCTTAAATCTGCTCCGCTGAGGTTAGCTCCGTTGAATTTAGTATCGATCAGATCTGCGCCGTTGAGGTTAGCTCCGCTCAAATCAGCCCATTTGAGGTTAGCTCCGCTCAAATTGGCACCGCTAAGATTTACCTCCTGCAAAGAAGCTTGTCTCAGATCGGCATTGCTCAAATTGACGCCGTTAAGTTCTGCTTTCATCAAATCCGCGCCGTGTAAGTTAGCTTCTTGAAAGTTAGCTTCTTTTGCTGAAGCACCTCTAAGATTTGCACCTGAAAGATTAGCACCGCTGAGGTTAGCTTGCGTCAGTTTTACCTCTCTTAAATCTGCTTCATTCAGGTTAGCGCCGCTGAAGTTAGTTTGGCTGAGTTCGCAGCGGACTAATTCGCATCTAATCAGGGATGCTCCGATTAATTGAGCTGCGGTTAAATCTGCTCTCACTAAGTTTGCTACGTTGAGACTAGCCCCGTTTAAGATTGCCCGCGAGAGATTGGTGCTACTGAGTCTAGCCACATTCAGGTTAGCATCGCTCAAGTCAGCGTCGCTCAAGTTAGCGCCGCTGATGTTGGTGACAAATAAGCTAGCCTTTCTTAAAATTGATTGGCTGAGGTTGATGCGGCTGAGATTAGCTTCATTCAGGTTGATTCCCGTGAAATCTCGATCGCCTTCTGTGTATCTTTTGACAATTTCAAATCGTTTGAGAAGTTCTTCAGCTTCCATTATTTTTACCTGACTGAAAGAGCGATCGACTAACTTTTATGTGGCATAAATATAAAATATATTTAATGGATTTTTCAATACTATTTACTCACCGAGCTGATAAAAGCTTTTGACAAACTCAACCACCGTATTTAGCGGCGGGGTTGTGAATCTTTGGGCTTTAATTGCCGGCCCGATCGAGGTTTTGTTGACTCCAGGCAAATTGGTCAAGTTTCTGCCAAAGTCTGGGTGATAGTGAACCATCAAAGTTTCGGCGCTGGAGTTGGCCAGTATGGTTTGGGTAGGCGATTGGAAAAAACTCGACATCGGTTCGCGATCGAGGCGAATCGGCTGAATTTTTATTTCCCCTATTCTTCTAATTGTTTTGGTCATAACGACGTTCAATTGCACTACCAAATTTGAGACTCTGACGCCTAGATTATTGCCGTTTTGTGGTTGAATCATCTTGATTAGAGTCATGAGATTTTTTTGAGTAAATGCCGCATCGCTAAAGGGAATAATGGCAACAAAAGCTGTGGAAAATAGTTGCTCGTCCTGCTCTATTCTAAATGATATGATTGTGCGGCGCGAATTAACTTCTATGCTGGGAGGATTGCTCAAACCTGAGTATTGACTGGCAATTTGGCGGTAGGTAGCCGCGAGGACAAAGTTAGCGTCGGGGTCGAGGGGTCGATCGACAATAATTTGTACTGTCGGCGGTGTAGCATTAAAAAACCGTTGAGATTCTTGTGGGGTAAAGCGCTGAATTTGACTGCGATCGCCGTTAGGACTCAGATCCACCCAATCGCAGGTGATATCATCAGCTTTCAGATTAAACCTCGACACCGCGTAAATTTTTGCCCCAGTCAGTGCAGCCCCCGTCAAATCTGCGCCCACCCAATCAGCGTGAGTCAAATTCGCTTGAGTCAAATCCGCGTGTACCAGAGTAGCGTTCAACAGGTTGACATTGCTCAAATTTGCCCCGTACAAGTTAGCCCCGCTCAATCTCGCTTCATCGAGGTCAGCGCCCGTCAGGTTCGCCCCGCTGAGGTCAGCCCACCGAAGATTAGCGCCTCGCAAGTCAGCGCCGCTGAGGTTGGCTTGAGACAGATTAGCTTGTCTAAGTTCGGCATTACAGAGGTTCACTCCTCGTAAGTCTGCCCTGTTGAGATCGGCTCTGTGCAAGTTAGCCCGTTCCAAGTTGGCCGCTGTCAAACAAGCGCCTCTGAGGTGAGCCCCATTGAGGTCGGCTTGCTCTAGATTGGCTTCTCTGAGGGTTGCTTCTCTCAAATCTGCTTCGCTGAGGTTTGCACCGCTCAAATTTGCACCGCTGAGGTCAGCTCTGATCAGTTCGGCTCTGATCAATGTAGCTTCGACGAGTTGGGCTTCGCTGAGGTCGGCCCGAATCAAGTTAGCTACGTTGAGGATAGCGCCGTTGAGGTTGGCTTTGTTGAGATTGGCACCGCTGAGTCTAGCAACATTGAGTTTAGCTTTTCTCATGTTGGCGTTTGACAGATTGGTGCCGCTCATGTTGGTGAGGCTCAAGATTGCCTCGCTGAAATTAGCCCCGCTGAGATCGATCCTGCTGAGATTGGCCTCGCACAGGAGGATGGCAGTAAAGTCTCTTTCTCCTGCGGCATATTTGGCGATGAGTTCTTCGGCGTCCATGCTTTTGAATTTCCCTGATGTGTTAGCTAGAACAAAGCTTTGTTATGCCAACTTTTAAAATAGAATAAGCATTTTTTGTAACTTGATGCAATATGCCTAGACATCTATATTGTGGAAGCCTTTTATAAAATCCAAAATGGTTGTGATATTAGCTTGACCCAATTTTGTGCTTTCGGTTAACTTGCCTGTGCCTGAGTTGTTCGGGTCGTATTTTTTAATCAGGCGCTTGCCGAAGGCTGGGTGGTGATATACGCTGAGTCTTTGGTCGCGGGAATTAATTAAGATCATCTGGGTGGGAATTTGAAAAAAATTGATGCTTTCACCGATTTTTGGAAAAGAACTTGAGATCTTAATTTGGTCTACTTTGCTGATAGCTTGGTTGAGAGCTTTGCTGCATAACTGAACGTGTTTGGATTCTTTGACGTTGAGTTTGCCTGCATCGTGGGATTGAATCATTTTCATCAAAGCTATGAGGTTTTTTTGAGTTGTGGCGCCGTCGTTAAAAGGAATGATGGCAACGTAAGCGGTGGCAAATAATTTATCGTCGCTGTCCATTTTAAAGGCGAGTACGGTGCGCCTGGAGCTGACTTCGATCGTCGGTGGCTGACTTAAACTCGGGTATTGTTGGGAAATTTGATAATAAGTTGCAGCTAGGGCAAAATGAGCGCCTTGGTCTAACGGCGAATCAATCACAATCCTAACTGTGGGCAAGGTTTCGTGAAAAAATTCGTGGGTTCCTCCAGAGTTCAACCAGTAAATTTGGCTGTGGTCGCCGTTGGGGCTCAGATCAACCCATTTGCAGGTCATGCCTTCGGTTTTGATGCCGAGCCGCGAAACTGCATGGAGTTTGGCTCCGGTTAAGGTGGCTCCGGTTAAGTCGGCTCCAACCCAGTCGGCGCGGATCAGATAGGCGTTTGACAGGTCGGCGTGAACTAAACTGGCATTGAGCAAGTTGGCGTGACAGAGGTCGGCTCGGCTGAGGTCGGCGCCGCTCAATTTGGCTTCGCTGAGGTCTGCCCAGCGCAGGTTGCAGCCGCTGAGGATGGCCCAGCGCAAATTGACGCCGCTGAGGTCGGCGCCGCTGAGTATGGCTTGAGTGAGGTTGGCTTGTCGGAGTTCTGTCCCTCGCAAGTCTGCGCCGCTGAGGTCGGCTCGGCTGAGGTCGGCGCCTTGCAGGTTGGCTTGTTCGAGGTTGGCTTCTGTCAAGCACGCACCGCTGAGGTGAGCGCCTCGAAGGTTGGCTCCGCTGAGGTTGGCTCCTCGGAGGGTGGCTTCGGTGAGGGTGGCACCACTGAGGTTGGCTCCGCTGAGGTTGGCTCCGCTGAGTTCGGCTCGAATTAGCTCGGCTCTGATCAGTTTTGCTCCTATGAGTATGGCTTGTTTCAGGTCAACTCGGACTAGGTAGGCGACGTTGAGGTCGGCGTCGGTGAGGTTGGCGCCGCCTAGATGGGCGCCGCTGAGTCTGGCGATGTTGAGTTTGGCACCGGTGAGATTAGTTTTGCTGAGGTTGGCTCCGCTGAGGTTTGCTACACTCAGATTCGCACCCTTGAGGTTTGCTCCACTCAAGTTGACGCCGCTGAGGTTGGCCTCAGTCAGGTTGATTCCGGCAAAGTTTCTTTCTCCGGCGGCATATTTTTTCAGGAGTTCCTCGACTGTCATGGGGGCGGCACCGTATCAAAGTATCCCCATTTTATTGCTAATGAATATCGGTATTGTCGGACTTGGTTTAATTGGTGGCTCGATCGCTCTGGATTTACGATCGCGCGGGTTGAATATTTTGGGGGTTTCGAGCCGCCAGCAGACTTGTGATCGCGCGCAAGAACGCGGTGTGGTCTCTGAAGCCAGCATAAACCTGTCTCTGATGGCAGCAGCCGATTTGGTTTTTATTTGCACGCCGTTAGGAGCGATCGAGTCGATCGTCCAAAAATTAATTCCCCATCTTTCCCCTGATACTATCCTAACGGATGTCGGTTCCGTAAAAACACCCATAGTGCAGGCTGTATCTGATCTGTGGCCGAATTTTGTCGGGGGACACCCGATGGCGGGGACTACTGAAAGCGGGATTGAGGCTGCGGTAAGGGATTTGTTTGTGGGGCGGCCTTACGTGGTGACGCCGACTGCTGAGACTCCAGAGGCGGCGGTGGAGAAGGTTGAGGAAATTGCGCGGTTGTTGGGTGCTAAAGTTTACCGGTGCGGCCCCCAAGAGCACGATCGAGCTGTGGCTTGGATTTCTCATTTGCCGTTGATGGCTAGTGCGACGCTGGTTGCTGCGTGCGATCGAGAGGGCGATCGAGATATTGTGAATTTAGCGCAACATTTGGCGAGTTCGGGTTTTCGGGACACGAGCCGCGTTGGGGGTGGCAACCCTGAGCTCGGAGTGATGGTGGCCAAGTACAATCGAGAGCAATTATTGCGATCGCTCTCTATTTACCGCGACACTCTCGACCAGTTCATCAGCGATATCGAGACCGAAAATTGGCAAGCTCTCGAACAGAAGCTGAAGCTGACTCAACAAGCGAGAGATAATTACAACTTGTGAGCCAAAAATTGCTTAAAACTGTCCCCCGTCTCGATTATGATTTGTGGACGCCTATATATTGAGTTTTAATGTACACTTATTCTCGGCTTAAGCGAGTTTTACTGGGTGAATCTCTCCCCACCAGCGCATCTGTTCACGAAAGGCTGAGCAACGCTACAGGACTGGCTGTTCTTGCTTCCGATGCACTGTCGTCTGTTGCCTACGCGACTCAAGAAACTCTGCTGGTGCTGTTACTAGCCGGGAGCAGCAGTTTGAGTTTATCGCTGCCTATTTCTGGAATTATTGTTTTACTATTGGCGATCGTGGCGCTGTCTTACCGACAGACAATTAAAGCGTATCCCAACGGTGGTGGCGCTTACATTGTGGCGCGAGAAAACTTGGGTACTTATCCCGGTTTGATCGCAGCAGGTTCGCTGATGATTGACTACATCCTCACCGTAACTGTGAGTATTTCGGCTGGCATTGCGGCCTTGACTTCAGCAGTTCCCTCGCTGCTGCCCTATACCGTTGAACTGTGCTTAGTTTGTATTGTCCTGATCATGTTTGCCAATCTCCGGGGACTGCGGGAATCTGGCAAGATATTTATGGTTCCCACCTATGCGTTTATTGTGGGCATTTTTATCTTGATTGGTTGCGGTTTATTCCAACAGGCAACAGGTCATCTTTTGCCGGTTTTAGAAAATATTCCAGCTAAGGAACCTTTGGGATTGTTTCTGATCGCGCGCGCTTTTTCGGCGGGCTGTACTGCCCTGACTGGAGTTGAAGCAATCTCGGACGGGGTGTTGGCTTTTAAACCTCCTGAATGGAAGAATGCGCGCCTGACTTTAACTTATTTGGGGGTAATTCTGGGGGTGATGTTTTTAGGAATTAGTTACTTGGCTCATATTTATCAAGTGATTCCCAGAGAAAATGAAACGCTGCTTTCTTTGTTGGGAAAACAGATTTTTGGTGTCGGTATATTTTATTACTATTTGCAGATCGCAACTCTGTTAATTTTGCTGTTGGCGGCGAATACGAGTTATGCGGATTTTCCACGACTTTGTTATTTTTTGGCGCGGGACGGGTTTTTACCGAGGCAGTTGTCGCTGTTGGGCGATCGGCTAGTTTATTCTAATGGCATTAATCTGCTCAGCTTCTGCGCGGCTTTGTTAATTATCATCTTCCAAGGTGATACCACTGCAATAATTCCGCTGTATGCGGTTGGGGTTTTTACTTCTTTTACTCTGTCGCAATCGGGAATGGTAATTCACTGGTTTAAGGAGCGAGGTAAAGGTTGGCAAGCTAGCGCTGTGATGAACGGTATTGGTGCAGTGGCAACCACGGGAGTTTTGGCTGTAATTGTCGCTACCAAATTCCTTTTGGGAGCTTGGGTTGTGGTAGTAACTATTCCGATCGTAGTTAGTCTATTTTTAGCGATTAACCGACACTATCGCTATGTAGCCGCTCGCTTGAGCATTCAGGGAATAGAACCTATATCTTATCCTCCCAGACCTAAAGTTAAGGTGGTGAAACATCCGGCAGTGGTGTTAGTCGGGCAGTTGCACCGGGGAACTTTCGACGCCCTGGATTATGCTCGTTTAATTGCTGATGAAGTTGTGGCGGTTCATGTGGATATTGGTTTGACCGATCGCGCAAAACTGCAAGCGGCTTGGCAAGATTTGCAATCTGACATTCCTTTGGAAATTCTGGAATCGCCTTATCGTTCTGTTGGTGAGGCTTTAACTCACTTTTTGACTTTGTTTGAAGAACAGCGGCCGGGAGTGTTCTTAACGCTGATTATTCCGGCGTTTGTGACGCGAAATTGGTGGGAGGGACTGCTGCACAATCAAACTGCTTTCTTTTTGAAGGCGGCTTTGTTAGCTAAAAAAAGTCGGGTTGTCACGACGGTTCGATATTATCTTTGACATACTCACCGACCTCTTATGTGCGGTGATTATTGACCGAAAAATTGGGTACAAGCCCCGTCCTTCTAGGACGGCTTTAATTGTATTTCTTGAAAAAGCATAGGGTAAATTCGTCGGAATCCCTGCGAAGAAAGAATCCCCATGCCTTTAGGCTGGGGTATGTCAAGCTTCGCTTACTGACGCGACCAAAGCCGTCTTATTCTGTCTCTGCGTCCGTTTTGAATCGAAGCAGCACCGGCGGCGTACAAGCCGATTCAACCGGTGATTGACGTACAAATTGAGGCGCAAATGGTGGGGATAGTCGCTAAAATGAAGCCAGTGTTAACGTTTAAAGAAGACTGGGCGGTTAAAACCGCGTCTACACAAACAAAACCCGCCTCCGCGGGTTAAAGAGCAGGCGGTTGAAATTACGTTGTTTTCTTCAGTCCGCGTCGGCGGACTACCCTCCGGGAAGGCTAACGCCTACGTTTTTCTAGGCGCGGTTTCAACCGTACGTCCTATCTTGTCCAATTATCCCCATCCTCAATTGTCACCAAATCCATCAAAACCTATCCATCCCCTGAAGCGGCTGCTGAAGTACGGGCGCCTCTACCGCCTGAAAATTTGGCTGGCCAGTATCTGTTCGCTGCTGAATAAATTCTTTGATTTGGCGCCGCCAGCATTAATCGGTATTGCTGTTGATGTGGTGGTGAAACAGCAAGATTCTATCCTCGCTCAGTGGGGCATAAAAGATGTCTTTTGGCAACTGGCACTTATCACTGCTGTGAGCGCGATTGTTTGGACGCTGGAATCTGTTTTTGAATATGCCTATGATTATTTGTGGCGCAATTTGGCTCAGGATATTGAACACGATTTGCGTCTGGAAGCTTACAGCCATTTGCAGGAATTAGAATTAGCTTATTTTGAAGAGCGCAGCACTGGTGGTTTGATTTCTATTCTCAATGATGATATTAATCAACTCGAACGTTTTTTGGACGACGGTGCTAATGAGGTGATTCAGGTAATTACCACTGTTGTTGTGATTGGGGCGGCTTTTGTTGCTGCATCTCCTGGTGTTGCTGGGCTGTCAATGCTGCCGATTCCTTTTATTGTTTGGGGTTCGCTCGCTTTTCAAAATCGCCTCGCTCCCCTCTATTCTGATGTGCGGGAAAAGGTGAGTTTTCTGAACGGGCAACTGTCGAATAATTTGACGGGAATTACTACTATTAAAAGCTTTACTTCAGAAGATTATGAAACTCAGCGTATAGAAATACAAAGCCAAGCTTACCGCGAAAGCAACCGGCGGGCGATCGCACTTTCGGCTGCTTTTATTCCGCTGATTCGGATTGTGATTTTTTTGGGGTTTATTGCAACGCTATTTCTGGGCGGCTTGCAGGTGGTAGCAGGCCAGTTGTCGGTGGGTACTTACAGCGTTTTGGTGTTTTTGACTCAGCGCTTGCTGTGGCCTCTGACTCGCTTGGGTGATACTATGGATAGCTACCAGCGGGCAATGGCTTCTACTAATCGGGTGATGAATTTGTTGGATACGCCGATCGCAATTCGCACGGGTGATATTCGGCTGCCGGTGAGTTCGATTAAGGGTGAGCTAGAATTTAAAAATGTTACTTTTTCTTACAATCAAAGAAAACCGATTTTACAGTATTTTTCCCTGACTCTGCAGGCGGGAAAAACTACGGCGATTGTAGGCGCGACTGGTTCGGGAAAAAGTACGCTGGTAAAATTAATTTTGAGGCTGTACGAGGTTCAGTACGGCCAGATTTATCTCGATGGGATAGAATTAACTAATCTGAATTTAAAAGATTTGCGGAGAGCGATCGGATTGGTGAGTCAAGATGTGTTTTTATTTCACGGTACGGTTGCTGAAAATATTGCTTACGGCAGTTTTGAAGCAACTGATCGAGAGATAGTAAATGCTGCTCAAATTGCGGAAGCTGACGAGTTTATCGCACAATTGCCGGACGGTTACAACACTATTGTAGGGGAACGCGGTCAAAAATTGTCGGGGGGACAGCGGCAGCGTATTGCGATTGCGAGGGCTGTTTTGAAGAATCCGCCGATTTTGATTCTGGATGAAGCTACTTCAGCAGTGGATAACGAAACTGAGGCGGCAATTCAGCGATCGCTCGAACGAATTACCAAGAATCGCACTACAATTGCGATCGCCCACCGTCTTTCTACTGTCCGCAATGCCGATTGTATTTTTGTCATGGAACAGGGGCAAGTGGTAGAATCGGGGCAGCACGAACAACTGATCGAACATGACGGAGTTTATGCGTCGCTCTGGCGCGTGCAATCTGGTATAAAATAGAAACGCAGCGCTGTTGGGAATTGGGAATTGGGAATTGGGAATTGGGAATTGGGAATTTGAAACCTAACCGCTAACACCTAACTAATGACTAATGACCAATGACCAATGACTGCAAAATATTAGTTTCTACAAGCAAAGAGAAAAAATGTATTTATTTGGTAGCCCTGATTCAGAACAAAAAAAACAAAACAACTGGCGCCGCAAGTTAGATAAATTTGTGGCAGCCAACAAACAAGAATTGGCGGCTTTAGCTTGGGGGCTGTTTCAGGAAAGGGGAGAGGAAAGCGACGATATTTTGGGCATTGATATTGCCGGAACGCCACGCTTCGTGTACTGTAAAAAAGAGGCTGTTGAAGAGTTAAATCGTCAAGTTAAAAGTCATATTCAGGAAATTTTAGGAGTGCTAAACGCTCACAAACCGGAGAAAGAGGTGGCGATTTTGGCGATCGGCGAAGGTGAAATCAAGCTAATTTTGTTTGAAATTGACCCCGCACCTCCTGATTGCTTTGAACTCGCAGCAACAGATGTCAATACATTGATCGATCGCCTAGAAAAGCAAATGGCTGAATATATCAAAGGATAGATTATAAGTAAGTAATGGCAAAAAAACATAGTATCTTGTAGGGGCGGGTTTAGCTAAAAATCTCTGATACAAGCGACTAAAGAAGTGCAAAACCCGCCCAACCTATCTCATGTTTATTTGTAACCACTTACTTATCAAAATAACCAGCAATCAAAATAACCGGCGGGCGGCGAATCGTCGGTCAAAATTTCAGCTTTATCTAAATTAGGTATAATTTCAGCTAATTCTGTACCTACTTTGACCTCAAGTGCTCTATCTGTTAAGGAAAACGAAAATTCATGCCCATCTTGCAAATATTTTGCCCTGGAAACAATCTCATTTTTCTCTAAAATAGGGCCGTTAGTCCCAATTAAAACACTATTAATATCCTTCCAAGGGCAGACGCATACCTGAGAGAACACACTTTGAAAAGTCTTCACCTTTTGGGCATAAAACTCATCTCTTTGTAGCAGATTTACTAGCACAACTCCGGCGGTTGACAAGTGTTTTTTGCAAAGTTCATAAAATTCTTTGGTTGCCAGTCGGTGCGAAGAGTAGCCGTTGCCAAAAAACACGTCGGTCATAATTATATCATACCGAATGTTTACGCTTTGCTGTTCTAGGTATTTTCTCCCATCTTGGATTGCGACGGTTAGTCTGTCGTCGAACTGCACTCCAAAACACTGTGTAGCTGCTGAAATTGCGATCGCATCTACATCAGCACATTCTATAATAGTTTCCGGCAAATAGTGGTGCATAACTAACGGAATTCTCCCACCACCAAAACCAGCTATATAGATTCTTTGAGGCTGGTTTTGCCAAACTAAACCCAACATCATCGCCTGGGTATATTCTGAAAGTGACATACTCCTACGCCAACTGAGTACAGTATAGCGTAGGCTTCTGGGCGACTCCAGCTATTGCTTCGGACATTGACTGAGCTTTAAAGACGGGATGACCCACCGCCCTATTTTTTATATTTATCGCGGCGTTATGATCGCGGTCAAGACTACATCCACAA
The DNA here is from genome assembly GCF_036705955.1 of Microcoleus sp. A6-C6. Taxonomy (NCBI): domain Bacteria; kingdom Bacillati; phylum Cyanobacteriota; class Cyanophyceae; order Oscillatoriales; family Microcoleaceae; genus Microcoleus; species Microcoleus sp. A6-C6. The sequence goes on from NZ_JAUBVR010000041.1 coordinate 28,331, forward strand.
TTGGGGCAGTCGTGCCATCTTTCATGCAGCTTTTTTGGTACTTTTTCGCCACAACCAGAACAATCTTGTGAAGTATTATAGGCACTTACTGGGATTACCAACAAACCAGCATTTACGGCTTTGTTTGTTAGAATCGACAGAAAGCTTGACCACCCAGCGTCCAACACAGATTTAGCTAGTTTTGTACGAGCAAGTCCTTTAACATTCAAATCTTCAACTGCAACAACGTCATATTTTTTCAATAAATTATTGGCAGTTTTAAAATGAAAATCTTTGCGTTTGTCTGCTACTTTTTTGTGACATTTCCCCAGTTGTTTGACTGCTTTTTGCCTGCGGTTACTGCCTTTTTTACGACGCGAGACTCGCTTTTGAATAGTTCGCAGGCGCTTTTGAGCTTTGCGGTAATGTTGAGGAATTGCTACAGTCTCATTTTCCGATGTTGTTAAGAAATCCTTCAACCCAACATCAATTCCAACAATCTTTTGAGGATTGAACTCTGGTTTAATCTCAGGGACTGTTGAATCTTCTAAACTGAGAGTGACATAGTACCCATCAGCTTTTTTAGTAATAGAGGCGGTTTTGATTTTGAATCCATTAGGTATCGAACGGTGCAAAACAACTTTAATTTTTCCGAACATGGGCAAGTTAATTAAGTTGTTTTGCAAGCAGCCGTCTTTAATTTGAGGATAGGTGAACGTGCGGTAACGGCTGCGTTGTTTAAATCTTGGTCTACCGCTGCGTTTTCCGTTACCATCACCTTTTAAAAAACGATCAAACGTTACCTTAACTCGTTTAACTACGTCTTGGAGGACTTGAGAGTAAATCTCGGCATACCAAGGATGGGTCTTTTTGAGTTGAGGTAACGTCTTTTTTTGGGTGTAATAATCGGGATTTTCCCGTAGTTCAGGTAAGTAACAAACTAGCGGACACGCATTAATGGATGAACGGTTTTGCTCGTACCAGTTGAATCGATCTGCCAACAAATAGTTGTACTGTGCACATAACATTGACAGCCATCTGTCAATCTCAATGGCTTGTGATTTTGTTGGACGTAATCGATACTGGTAAGAAGTTCTCATTTAAGCGGTGAATGTGTAATTTCAATCGCGATTCATCAATTGTTAATATACTTGAATGCGTTACTTTATGTCAAGTACGCGAATAAATATTTTATTTATACATTCAAAATTTTATTTATACATTCAAAGAAACTTCTATTATTAAGTATTAACTTTTATTGCCAAATCTCAACGGTCGACAGAAATGGTTGAAAAAAGTCGAATAAAATAATTTGTTCGCCTCGTCATCCACCCGTCATCGGTCAAAACATAGTTTTGAGTGGGTTGACAGGTGGAATCCTCGTCTCACCGCGTCTTTCATCCCACACTAATCGAAGCGATATAGTGTGGGGATTCCCGTCTGTTTAGCTAAAAATTCGTAACTACTAATACTCGCATTCTCTCCTCGCTCCAGCGGTAATCAGCGAGCACTTTAGTTTCGGGATTTTCGTGGATAAATTCAATATTTTCAGTGTAATGTGTAGGCAAAATTTCCCGCAGGCGAATCATGTATTTGTAGTATTCCAACAACTATCGTGCGCACCCTAGCGATCCAGCAAGCTCTACACCAGCAACCGGAGCTCTGATTTAGAGCAAAAATGTAGCTAAAGTAACTAAAACTTATTAATCGCTGTTTATGAAAAGTAATTTAACTTTTGATAAGTATATAAATCGTGATAAAAATTTAACAATTGTAACTAAAGGAACATTTTTTAGCTGACAGAGCCAATACCGTAGAAAGATGTCATTTTAGGCGGAAAGGGCGAGGATGAGTTTGTAATTATAAGGCAAGGGAAACCAGAAAGATAAAGGCTTGATTTAACTAGATTTCCGCGCGATCTACATTAAGTCAAGTTTGAGCCAAGAAGAGCAATGATTATTTTTGCTTATGCCTTGGCAGCACTGGTCTTATATTTCTGAACTGGCAAACTCGGCAGAACCCAAATCAGCTTAGACGACTGCTGCTACCTCAGTAATTGGTAATCGGTGAAAATCTCATCCGTCCCTGTTACCTGTTAGATATTCCGAGCAGTGGCTCTAGGGTTCTAAAAGTTTAATTTGGGATGTTGGCGAATTACCGTTACTGTAAAAACTCTGGAGTGTAAAAAATGCTAAAACAAATGTGTTGGTTGCCCAGATTGGGAGGAAATGGAGAAAAGATATTGCACTTGCGTACCGAAGTGCGTCAAGCATGGCGGCCTTATACAGCTTTTCCGCAGTTCGCTGCGTCCGACTACCTCGAACCGGGCGGTTCTAAGGGATGGGCAACTTTTCAGAAGCTGATTACTCAAGGGTGGAATTTAATATCGACTGAAGAAGGGCAGCAGTCGTTTTTTGACGAACAGAAAAGTGCTTGATCGAGCCGAAACCGCAGGAATAAAAGAAGAGGTCAAATCCTCTTCTTTTTATTAGTTCGCGATCGCCTAAACTGGGTTTTTTAACCCTAATACTTCGTTGAAGCGGTAAGGTGCGCACTGCGCACCCTACATAATTTTTAGATTTTTGCCAGTTGGAAGTAAATTAGCCGATCGCCATTTCTCTCTGTCCTGGTGTTGCTATCCGATCGAACATCGGCTGGCGGGTTTTTAAATTAAACCGGTATCCGTGGGGGAGGATGTGCAACTTCGCGCCGCAAATCGCCAAAGCCTCATCCTTCAACAGTCCGTCTATATTGTCGTGGAGTTTGTCCGACTCGTCGATGACAGTTACAGCGCCTTCGCCAATAACTTCAAAGTGGTCGTCGCTGACTAAAATAGCTGTATTTTCGTCAATCCCAAATCCCAAGACTGCTGGTTGCACCAAGAGTGCGGAAACTAAACGTCCGAGACGACCTCGCTGGGCGAAATGCTGGTCGATGACAATTCCCGGCAGGAAACCCATTCCCGGGCCCATTGCTACTACCTCAACCCGTGGATTTGTCTCCGAATCTCCTTCAATAATCATGATGTCTGGCATCATCGCCGCGCCGGCACTGGTGCCACCAATGATCGCCCCTTCCGAGTAGCGTTTGTGCATAGCTGCGTCGAGTTTCGTGTCTTTCAAGCAGCTAATAATCCGCGCTTGCTCTCCGCCGGTAAAGAATATGCCGGTCGCTTGTTCGATCGCTTCTAAATAATCTGGATTGTCGGCATCTTCGGGTTTCTGGGTGTCAACAACTCGCACCTCTTCTGCGCCCAGCCGCTCAAACACTCGGATGTAATTATCTCCGACTTCTCCCGGCAGGCTTGTGGCAGCCGTCATCACTACAATGCGGGCTTTAGTGCCTCCGGCGCACCGCAAGAATTCCCGCAGAATTTTGCAGTCCCCGTCTTTGTCTTCGGCGCCGCCAATAATTAGCAATTTCCCCTGATTTTTGCCGCTAGCCATACGCTGTGTACTTTTAATTGATTATATTTCAATAAAACATAATCTTTTTTGTCTGGAAAACTGCTAAAAGGTAGAGATTTCTAAGACTAACCCCTCCCTACTAGGAGGGGTCAAAAAATGAGTCTAGATTCTCGGACTGACGCGGGCGGGGTCATCAACCGGCTTTCAGGTGGGATTTTTCGCCGCTCCTGATGTTAGTTTTTCCGACAAACCGGGTTGATGAGCGCAATTGCTAAATGAGTCCGATCGCCAGTTAGTGCGATCGTTCGAGCAAACTGCTCAACACTGTACGCGCCCGTTCTAAAGGCAAGTGTCTCGGTTTGCCGTTCCAGACAATCTGATATTCGTTGCTGTTTTGACCGTCGCCGTACCCAGAAATCAGCTTGAGGTGAAATGCTTCCTCAGCTAATTGATGAACTTTATCCCTTAGAGCAGTTTGTGCGATTTTCATAATTTGCTGCCTCTTAAATCCTTTTTCACAGTCATAGCCAATTTTAGTTAGCGTTGTACCTCTCCAAAGTTATAGTTTTTTTAAGTAGTCATTAGTTATTGGTAATTGCTCGCGGAGAATTGGCGATCGGGAGTTTTGTATCATTGCTGACAACTTAAACTAGGGAGCATTTGTCAATCAGCAATTTTACTTATATTTTGGCTATAAAACTGAGATTTGGGGGGACGTGCGGCGCGCCGTATTTATGCCCGCTCACCCCCAAATTGCGAATTTTCCACTTTTCTCAAAAGCAGTTTTTTGAGTAGTTTTACCGATTGACAAATGCAGCGTTAGTTTTAATTTTTCACTAATGGTCTTGTATGCTGCGCGAGTCTTGTATACTTCGCGAGTCTTGTATGCTGCGCGAGTGCGGACATCACGGCGAAAGCAAAACACAGATGCTCGCTCTCTGAAATATAGCAGTGCCCACTCTCGATGAGGTATCGATCCCTCAATCTACAATCTAAAATCTAAAACTTGTTCGCTCGCGAGTTGTGCTGAGCGTCTTGTGCTGAGCGACTTGTGAGCCAGCGTAGCCGAAGCAAGCCGAAGCAAGCCGAAGCAAGCCGAAGTATCTAAAATCTTACCTTTGTGAGAAAGGCTATATCTATGCCGGCAGGTAGTATGCAATGCACCGAGAGGAGAGTTAATCTGACCAATTAGTTAAAAGGAGGTTAGAAAATGCTGCAAGAAAAAAGTACCGAGACAGCCCGCGTCAATGCTCGAAAAACTGATGTATTTGATATTTTCAACTTCAAACACTACATCGGGCCAAACCCTTACCTAGAAACAGCGGCTTTAGTGTTCGATTTGGCGGTAACGGATGCGAGCGAACTAAAGCCGATCGCACATTACCATGAAATTATTGGCGATCGCTACCCGCAACTGCTGCACGAAACTTTCTCCAACCACGCCCAACTGTTCGGCCGCACCGCCTCAGAAGTAGCCAAACTCGACATGGGTTTGCACTTCCAACACTGGAACATCAAGCCATTTTCTCAGTTTAACAGAATCAGCATAGAAGCACTTCACGCCCGCAGCGCCCGATCCGTAGTTTACGCTGTTTGGGATTGGTTTGAAGCGATCAATCAAAATCAAGACTTCCCATTGTCAGCACAAATAGGCGCGCTGCAAAATATGTTCCGGCAGTCTGTTTACGGAGGCCCGACAGTTTATTCATTAATGCGATCGGCATCCCAAAAAGGCATTCCCACATTTTATTTGTGGGATGAAGGACTGATGCAATACGGTTACGGCAAAAAACTGGTGCGCGGCTCTGCAACAACTTTTGATTCTGATAGCCATTTAGACTCAGATTTTACCACGCGCAAAGACGATTGTAAAGCTTTTCTCGCTACCTTAGGATTTCCTGTTCCCAAAGGAGATATCGTCTCTACAGAAAACGGAGTTCTGGCAGTTGCCAGAGAAATTGGCTACCCAGTTGCTATCAAACCAGTAGTCGGTCATAAAGGAATTGGCGTAACAGCAGATGTCCGAGATGCTGAAGAATTGCAGGCGGCTTTTAAAAGAGCAGTTAAGGCAATTCCCGAAACAGAACCGGTGCGAGTAATTGTGGAAAACAGCATCAAAGGATCGGATTTTAGGCTGCTGTGTGTTGACGGCAAATTTGTTTCTGCAACTGAACGCCGGCCCGCTTCGGTAACAGGAGACGGCGACTTAACAATTCGCGAATTGATCCGCCGTGAAAACCGCAAACCCGAACGTTTGGATACGCCAACTTCGGCGATGAGCAAAATTCAGTCCGATGAAGCGATGGAAATGTATCTGGAAGAACAAGGGCTGTCATTGGATAGCGTGTTAGAGCGCGATCGCACTGTTTCTTTGCGGAAAGTTGCCAATCTTTCCGCAGGCGGCGTCAGCATCGACGCTACCCGCACCGTTCACCCCGATAACATTGTTTTGGCTCAAGATATCGCCCAACATTTTCGGTTAACTTGTTTGGGGGTTGATGTGATCACAGAAACTCTCGCCAAATCTTGGAAAACAGGCAATTTTGGGATTCTCGAAATCAATGCTGCGCCGGGAATTTTCATGCACCTCAATCCGGCTGTCGGATTAGGGGTTGATGTGCCTTCGCATATTATCGAAACTTTCTTTGAATCGGGAAAATCAGCCAGAATTCCCATTATTACTTTTAACCGAATTTCGGCGCAGGAACTGCAAGAAATAATCGACCACATTCTATTGCAGCATCCCGATTGGACGGTGGGCGCTGTTTGTCGCACTGGACTTTTCGTCAACCGTTCTGAAAAGGTGATGAATAAGAATTACAATGTGAACGTGCAAACTTTGCTGCGGAATCCCAAGCTCGATTTGTTGATTGCTGAATATCCCGAAGATGTTTTGGAAGCTGAGGGAATGTTTTATCGGGGCAGCAATATGGTGGTGCTGGACAATCCGGGGGAAACTGAGATGATTTTGGTCAGAGAATGCACTGATGAGGATACTGTTGTGGTGCGGGAAGGGAATAATATTTCTATTCGCCACCAGGGGTTGATCGAACAGTACAGTCTGGGGGATGACGAACCGTTTACGCGGGTTTATTTGAAGGAAATAGGGACTGTTTTGTAAGCTTCGCACCTATGGAAAGGTGCGCCGAAGAACACCCTACAGTTAACATTTAGCGCACCTTACTTAGGTAAGGTGTGCCCATAAGCACCCTACAGTTAAAAGTTGGGTTTGATACGCCACAACAATTTATAATTTTCAGAAGGCCAGATTACCAATTACTAATTACGATGTCTTTACAATTTATTAGCATTCCGCCAACAACCGATCGCAAACCAGTCGCTTTAATTGTCGCTTTGCACGGGTGGGGTGCTAATGCTCAGGATTTGACGGCTTTAGCACCGGCTTTCAATTTGCCAGATTATCAGTTTGTGTTTCCCGACGCCCCGTTTCCCCATCCGCAGGTAATGAGCGGAAAAGCGTGGTATGACTTGGCAAATAAAGATGCTCAGGGATTGATAGAAAGTCGGCAATTGCTGACGGAATTGTTGCTGTCTTTGGAAAGCAGCACGGGCGTGCCTTTGTCTCGGACGATTTTAGGGGGCTTTTCTCAAGGCGGAGCGATGACTCTGGATGTGGGCTTGACTTTGCCGGTAGCGGGTTTAATTTGTCTGAGCGGTTATTTGCATTCGTCGATTTCGCCCGTTGCTGGGAGCGCTTTGCCACCTGTTTTGATCGTGCACGGTACTCAAGATACTATTGTGCCCGTTAGTGCTGCGGTGCGATCGCGCGACAGTTTGACTGCTTGGGGAGCTCAGGTGCAGTATCGAGAATTTAACATGGGACACGAGATTCTGCCGGAAGTTGTAGATGTAATGCGAAGTTTTGTTGTAGAAACTGTGTCGAAATGTGATTAAAGGCTTAGTATATAGTATGGCGGAAGTCTAGGGCAGGGGTAAAAAACATGAAAACTTTAACCAAAGCATCGCGCGATATTGCTGTACTTACTTCTCAAGACGTGGCAGAATTGGCTGTCCGTTTGGAGGTTGACGATTATACTGATCCTTTTGAGGGATTGAATGATTGGCATTTGTTGCGATCGCTTGCCTTTCAGCGGCCGGAGTTGGTTGAACCCTATCTCCACCTTCTGGATATGGAAGCCTACGACGAAGCATAGGCTTGAAAATCTAGCTTAAAATTTTCGATGGAATTGAGGAAGAAGTGGGCAGCATTTTTTGTTGCGGATTGAACAGATGAGCTATGGATTTATATCTGTTTTCATCTCAACTTCTTTCTTGATTCTTTTTTATGAGAAAATGACAAAAGGTTCGTAGTGAGGACTTTAGTCCTTCATGGATGCGGACTAAAGTCCTCACTACAAACCAATTTTATAAGGTTCGTAGTGAGGACTTTAGTCCTTCATGGATGCGGACTAAAGTCCTCACTACAAACCAATTTTATAAGCTTTGTAGTGAGGACTTTAGTCCTTCATGGATGCGGACTAAAGTCCTCACTACAAACCAATTTTATATCTAAAATAATATTATAAGTGATTCCTGTTTTATCTAAAATCTCAAATCCTATGGTGAAAGGTAGACGGATTTTAATCGGTGTTAGTGGCGGGATTGCGGCTTATAAAGTTTGCGAAGTAGTTTCAACTTTGGCGAAGGCTGGAGCTGATGTTAAAGTGATTGTTACTGATGCGGCTGGGGAGTTTGTAACGCCTTTAACTTTTGCTACTCTTTCCCGCCATCCTGCTTTTACGGATCAAGATTTTTGGCAAGCAAATCACGGCCGCCCGCTGCATATTCAACTGGGAGAATGGGCGGAAGTTTTTGTAATCGCTCCCCTGACTGCTAATACTTTGGCGAAGCTGGCGGGGGGTTTTGCTGATAATTTGCTGACGAATACTGTCTTAGCTTCTACTTGCCCGATTCTGCTGGCGCCGGCGATGAATACGGATATGTGGGAACAGCCGGCGGTGCAGCGGAATTGGCGGGAAGTGTTGGCTTATCGGCGCTATCATGCTGCGAATCCGGGAGCGGGTATGCTGGCGTGCGATCGCGCGGGTGTTGGCCGCATGGCAGAACCTGGTGAGATTTTGCCTCATATTGAGTCGCTTTTGTATACGAAGGGCGATCGAGATTTAGCGGGAAAACGGGTGTTAATCAGCGCGGGAGGAACGCGGGAACACCTCGATCCGGTGAGGTTTATCGGCAATCCTTCGACGGGTAAAATGGGCGTAGCTTTGGCGCAAGCTGCACAGCATCGAGGGGCGACTGTGACGCTGGTACACAGTATCACTGGCGAATTACCTCTGTCAGGCGTGCGGGCGATCGCAGTTACCAGTGCACAAGAAATGCGGCAGGCGATGCTGGAATGCTTTCACGATGCGGATTTGACGGTGATGGCGGCGGCGGTGGCGGATGTGAAACCGGCTGATTATAGTAGTGAGAAATTGCCGAAGCGATCGCTCCCCAATTCTTTACCGTTAGCACCGGTAGCGGATATTGTGGCAGAGTTGGGGAACCTAAAACAGCCGCACCAAAAACTCGTTGGGTTTGCAGCACAAACTGGGGATATTGTCAAGCCTGCATTGGAGAAATTGCGGGCTAAGAAGCTGGATGCGATCGCGGCAAACCCGATCGATCAAATAGGTGCAGGTTTCGGCAGCAATACCAATCAAGCAATATTAATTAATGCCGCCGGCAAGCAAGTAGAAATAGCACCTTGCAGCAAGCTAGAAATGGCTCACAGATTGTTAGATTTTGTAACGGAAAGACGAGGTTCGTAGTGAGGACTTTAGTCCTTCTTGACTAAACGCAAATAGAAAGGACTGAAGTCCTCACTACGAACCTAATAAAATTGTTATAAATTAGCAGTTTCTGGGGATAATTCTAATTCCATAAATTCCGTTGATTCTGACTCAGCCGGCAACTCAATATCTGCGACACTAATTTCTAGTTTAAATCCTAACACTTCCAGCAATTCTACCAAACTATAAATTTCCGCACCTCCACTTTCTGTCAGCATCTGATCGAGCTTTTCGTGATATTCTTTTGCTGACTCCGAAAGAGCATTCATCCTGATTCTAGCCTCAATCACCTTTCTGATGGCATTTCTCAGGAGTGCGGATTCAGGGTCTTTTTCTTCCAAGATAGCCCCGATAAATCCAGCAGCGTGTTCAGCATCTTTGAGAGATTCAATGAGAGACTCGTAATAGCTATCGCTCGTCGGCATTTTCATTTCTTTCATAGTCTGCTGAATACTCCTTCGCTTTGAGAATATCTTGTTCTTGGGTACTTTTATCCCCACTACAGAGGAGAAGTACAATTGTCTCTCCTACTTGTCTAAAATAAATCCGGTAGCCCGGGCCGTAGTTGATCCTGAGTTCAAAAACTCCTTGTCCTACTGACTTATAATCCCCGAAATTGCCGAGGATAACTCGCTCAAGCCTTGCATCAATCTTAACTTGGGCTTTGCTATCTCGTAGGGAATAGTACCACTCTAAGAACGGAATCCTGCCATCTGGTCGGATGTAACGTCGAATGTCCCTGGGTTGTACTTCCATGATTTTATCGCACTTGCTCGGCAATTTCTATCGTAGGGCGATCGACAGTACATTCAGCCGGCAACTCAATATCTGCGACAGTAATTTCTAGTTTAAATCCTAACGCTTCTAGCAATTCTACCAAACTATAAATTTCCGCACCTCCGCTTTCAGTCAGCATCAGATCAAGTTTTTCGTGATATTCTTTTGCTGGCTCCGAAATATCATTCATCCTGACGCGAGCCTCAATCACCTTTCTGATGGCATTTCTCAGCAGTGCTGGTTCAGGATCTTTTTCTTCCAAAATAGCCCCGATGTAACCAGCAGCTTCTTCGGGATCTTTGAGAGATTCAATGAGGTACTCGCGGTAGCTATCGCTGGTAGGCATTTTCATTTCTTTCATAGTCGGCTGAATACTGTAACTTGTTATAAATTAGCAGGTTCTGGGGATAACTCTAATTCCATAAAGTCCTTTGATTCGGCATCAGCAGACAACTCACTATCTTCAACACTAATTTCTAGTTTAAATCCTAACGCTTCGAGCAATTCTACCAAACTATAAATTTCCGCACCTCCACTTTCTGTCAGCATCTTGTCGAGCTTTTCCCATTGAAGTTGAGCTGACTCTGATAAATTGTTGAACTTTAGCCGAGAATCTACAACATCTTTGAGAACCATTTGGAGCAATTTAGGTTCATCGCTGGCTTCAGTCAATGTTACTTCAATATAACCTGCTGCTTCTTGGGCATTTCTCAGAGATTCGATCAGAAATTCTTGGTAACTTCTACTCGTTGGTGCTTTCACGTCTTTCATAGTCTCTCCAATATTGAATAGCTTTGCCAATATCTCGCTCTTGAGTGCTCTTATCTCCACCTATTAGCAGAAGTACAATTGTCAGCCCGACTTGTCCAAAGTAAAGCCGATATCCAGGGCCAAAGTCAATTTTGAGTTCAAAAACTCCTTCTCCGACGGCCTTACAATCTCCTAGATTACCAGTCATGACTCGCTTAAGCCTTAACCGAATCTTGTTTTTGCCTGTGGTATCCCGGAGTGAGTTATACCAATCTTCAAAAGGATTTGTCTCATCTGCTCTCAGGTAGTTGCGAATTTCCCTGGGTTGTACTTCCATAATTTTATCCTACTTTATTGACAATTTCTATCGTAGGGCGATCGACACCGCATTAAGTGGGAAAATCATACTTAAGACAGAGGCATTCTATAGACAAAATAGTAAACCTTGTTTGAGGAAACAAAGTTTAAATCAAACAGGGGATTGTCAATGAATTTTAAATCGATCGCAAAAACCAATCTACTATTCGGAAGCCTGATAATTAGCCTCGGATTGCAAACACTTCCAGCCGCCGCCGCAGTCACCGACGCGCAAGTTTCCGCCCTCGTAGAAGCGCTGCGACAAGCCGCGCCGCCGCAAACCGCAAATGACGGAATGTACAGTCAGTGGCAAGTTTTACCCAACAATATTTCCCGCTGGGCCAAATTCTGTACCAAACAAGATTTAACACCGCAACAATTTGAAGCCGACGCGACAAAAGCCAAATCAATTGTTACTTGTATCGTGGGCGATTTGCTGCGCGACGAATACAAAGCTAGCAGCAACAATGAATTAACCGCTGTACGTCGCGCCGCTTGTTGGTGGATGACTGGGGAATCCGCAGCTTGCAAAAGTGGCGCAACTGCTACTTTTGCGGATAAGGTTGTCAGCGTTTATCAGCAGCAGCGGGCTAAAAAGTAAGGTTTGTGCTGCGGGATCTCGATTTCTTTGACCGCAGATTCAGGCAGGTTAGCGCAGATTAACGCAGATGTGCGATCGGTTTCATTCCCCGATCGCCAATTCATCTTCTTTTAAAATAACTCTTAGCCTAAATCCTAGCGCATCCAATAACGCGATCAAAGTGTAAATTTCATCAGCGCCACTTTCGGAAATAATTTTATCTAGTTTTTCGTGGTGCACCTTAGCTGGCTTTGAGAGATTGTTCGCCCGCAAACGCGCATCAATTACGTCTTGAAATTCCGCCCGCAGCAGTTGAGAATCCGGTGATTCCGCTTCTAAAGCCACACTCAGGTAAGCCGCAGCTTCGGCGGGGTTTTTTAGCGATTCAATTAGTGCATTTAGCCAGCTATCACTGGTTTGCGCTGTCACGTTGTTCATATTCTGCCCAATACTCCTTAGCCTTGAGAATGTCTCGATCTTGAGTGCTTTTATCGCCCCCACAGAGGAGAAGCACAATTGTTAATCCGATTTGTCCGAAGTAGACGCGGTAGCCTGGGCCCCAGTCAATTCTCAGATCAAAAACTCCTCCTCCTACTGAACGATAATCTCCCAGATTGCCAAGACTTACTCGTTTTAGCCTATTGTTAATTTTAGCTCTGGTATTGCGATCGTGCAGGGAATCGATCCACTCGGCAAAAGGAACTCTGCCATCACTTATAATATAACGCCTAATTTCCCTCGGTTGTACTTCCATGCTTTTAGTTAAATCTATATATTAGCCTGTGCAGGCTGGTTTGATTAGTCCCGCCACAGGTTTCAATCTGTGGCTGAATTACCCATTTTCCGCCTGACTTCTCATCAACTTCTGCACGCTACCCAACGCCCGATTTAATTCGTAACTCTTTCTTTCCGAATTCTGCAAAAAAGCCTGCTGTTCTTCCTCAATCATTAACACATCCTGCCGCACCAAACCATCTAATAATTTTTGAGCCGCACCGAAACAACTATCTTTGATAAACTTGCGAAACCAAACAGGCAATTTGTGCAGCCGCCAAAACGCATTTAATGAGGTAAAATGAATTAAATAAGCGCGAGTTGCTGTCTCGCTTACCGGACAAACTAAGCAGTAAATCTTAAAGTCGCTTCCCAAAGTTGAAACCCAATGCGGGTAAACGTAACTCACCTCCAGCGGTTCCGGGTGAAGTCGGCGCAGAGATTTAAAAAATAACTGGGAAATTGACCAGATTTTATCTATTTTGTAATAACTTTGTGCCTGATAGCGAGCAGTTACTTGATGCTCGTTTTCTTCTAAAGTATCTAATACTGGATTTGCCCAAGCTTGCAAGTCTTCGTGCAAGTGTCCGTGGTACATATCCATCAAGTTTTCAATTAAAAATGAATAGTGCGCCTGACAGTCGATGACTGAAACCGTGGCAATATAATTGAGATGTTCCCACTCTGATAAATCCAGTAAATCTATTTTTTGGGCTTGGGTTTCGTCGCCGGGAAACAGCCAAATAAAACCGTTTTGTTCTTGGACTGGATAGGAGCTAATTTTGCAGTTAGGTAGCTTTTGATTGTCTGCTAAATAATCGACTTCGGCGCATTCTCCCCTGGCATTTAGTCGCCATCCGTGGTACGCGCATTCGATTAAATCGCCTTTGATTTTGCCGTGGCTGAGTTTGACTTGTCGGTGCGGACATCTGTCTTCTAAAGCGTTGATTTTGCCTGCACTGTCGCGGAAAAGCACGATCGCCCGATGCCACAATATCACAGGTAGTGGCTGACTCTGTACCTCTGTGCTGCGGGCGACTGCGTACCATTGATCCAAATTAATGCTCAACTCGCGGATGTGACTATTTTTTTCCCGCGCAGATACTGATTTTATCCCGTTGTTTTGCATTACAGATTTTCCCAAATCACGCCCATAAAACAATCCAATTTTACAAAATAACAGCCGGGAAAGCAACGGCCGTAAATTTTTTTAAATTTCGCTTCTGACAAATACCTGTCGCTGGCTAAATGCTGCAACCAGCTTGGCGACAATCTAAATTTTAATAATCTTGAAGCATTGCGAAACCCGTATTTAGAACAGTCGGGCATAAAATCTCTTACTGCACCTATTATGTAGCCGAGTGTAGCAGGTGTTTCAACTTCAGATACATTATCTAAAAAGACGACTTTACCCTGCCGATTTAACAAATTTTTAATGACTGAGAGGGTGGCGGGGAGGTTGGGTATGTGGTGAAAAGTGGCAGCGCTAACTATTAAATCAAATTGGCGATCGATCGCTAATTGACTGGCATCCATTTGGATGTATTCGATATTGGGGGCTGAGCGTTTTTGACTGGCGATATCTAGCATTTTTGCTGAGACATCGACGGCCACGACATTATCGTAATACTTGGCTAATTCAAAAGCCAAAATTCCCGAACCGCAGCCAATATCTAATGCTGCACCTTTGCTGTCAGATAGGTTTTTAATAAAGAAATCGTTCTGGCTTTGCAAGGTGGCAGCGAAATCATATTCTGTTGCAAAAATATCAAAGGCTACAGATTTATTGCAAATTTTTCGGTTACTTTTTAGCATTGATTTTTGCCTGAAATTCATTTTATATTTTAACCGCAAATGCACGCGGATAAACACCGATTATCAACAGTTTCCCCGGACATCGGAATTATATTTTTCCGAAGGCAGTGCGCTCAGGACTACAAACCAATTTGATCAATAGATCATTGCGAAAAAACAATAGTAGGTTGTAGATACTGTGTTTTTTTGTCCTTACCTATTTAATGGATTTTCAACTGTTAGCAAAGCAAGATACTCGCTTTATTGTAAGATATTTACACTAACTGTAAGGAGCATCGAAAATAATGCGAATTTTAATGATGGGCGGTACTCGGTTTATCGGGGTTTATCTTAGTAAAATTTTAGCAGCACAAGGGCATGAGGTGGTGTTGTTTAACCGGGGTAGTAAGCCTGTACCGGTTGCGGGGGTGAAACAGATTTTGGGCGATCGCACAAATGTCGAGCAATTGCAAGAAAAATTATCGGCGGTTGAGTTTGACGCGGTTTTTGACAACAACGGTCGGGAACTGAGCGATACAAAGCCTTTAGCTGAGATATTTAAGGGGCGGGTGCAGCACTTTGTTTACATGAGCTCTGCGGGGGTTTATTTGAAATCCGATCAAATGCCTCATATTGAAGGGGACGCTACTGATCCGAAAAGCCGACATTTGGGTAAGTGCGACACGGAAAATTATTTGGCCGAGTCCGGTTTGCCTTGGACTTCGATTCGCCCGACTTACATTTATGGCCCTCAAAATTATAACGATTTGGAGGCTTGGTTTTTCGATCGCATTGCGCGCGATCGCCCGATTCCGATTCCTGGTAACGGGATGCACTTCACGCAGTTAGGGCATTGTCAGGATTTGGCGATGGCAATGGCGGCGGTTTTGGGGAATGAAAGGGCGATCGGGCAAATTTATAACGTTTCGGGCGATCGATTTGTCACCTTTGACGGTTTAGCCCGCGCCTGCATCCAAGCTGCCGGCAAATCACCCGATGCTATTAAGATTGTACACTACGATCCGAAACAATTTGAATTTGGCAAAAAGAAAGCTTTCCCGATGAGATTGCAGCACTTTTTTGCCTCAGTTAATAAAGCTGTCACCGAGCTTAACTGGAAACCCGAATTCGACTTAGTTTCTGGATTGAAAGATTCTTTTCAGAATGATTATGTCGTTTCGGGAAGGGACAAAGCAGAGATAGATTTTTCAGTTGATGATGAGATTTTGAAGGCTGTTTAAAGTAAAATTAGACTTGCACACGCTAACCTCAGAAACCCGGTTTCTTCGTATATTTCTCGTTACTGTTCGTAAAACTCGTAGAAACCGGGTTTCTAGCCCATGCGTCTAAACCATGTTAAATAAAAGTAAGGTGCGCCCATAAGCACCCTACGCATCTGAACTTTCAAAGCAAAGATGATTCGCCGACGACTTTACCACTTGTCAGCAGAATATACTGGTATTTTGACAGACTTTCTGCTGTAAAGCCGATCGCAAATTAGTTAAACTGAATCAAATGCAAAACCTCTCCCCCAACCCTTGTTTTACTCCGAAAGGGGAGAAAAACTCGGAAATATCAGGTAAATTTCATGCTTGGAATCACACTCGGCACACGCTACAGCATTATCCGTCACTTGGGAGGCGGCGGATTTGCTCAAACTTATTTAGCTGAAGATAAGCAACTACCAGGTAATCACCTTTGCGTCGTCAAGCAGCTTAAACCTCAAGCAACCGATCCAGAAACTCTACAAATAGCAAGACGTTTGTTCAATACGGAAGCACAGGTTTTGCACAAGTTGGGAAATCACGATCGCATTCCGCAACTTTTTGCTTACTTTGAAGAAAATCAAGAGTTTTATCTCGTTCAAGAATTTATCGAAGGCCATGATTTAAGTCAAGAAATCACGCCCGCTTCTCCGGGAAATGCCGGAGGGATGAAGGAAGATCAAGTTATTTGTATATTGCAAGAAATTCTGGAAATTTTAGATTTTGTCCACCAGCAAAATGTAATTCACCGTGATGTCAATCCCCGCAATATCCTGCGCCGAAATCGAGATCATAAGTTAGTGTTAATTGACTTCGGTGCAGTCAAGGAAATTACTACTCAAATTACTAATCCTCAGCCCAAGAATAGCTTGAGCGTGAGTATCGGTACTCCCGGTTATATGCCCAGCGAACAAGCTCACGGCAATCCCAAACTCAGCAGCGATATCTATGCCACAGGTGCGATCGCAATTCAATGCCTCACTGGCATAACTCCGCACCAAATGGCAAAAGATCCGAATACAGAGGAAATTATTTGGCAGGATAAAGCATCGGTTAGTCCTGAATTTGCGAAAATTTTAGATCGGATGGTAAAATACGATTTTAGGCAGCGTTATTCGAGTGCGGGCGAAACGCTGGAAGCTATTAAAGAATTGAAAAAATCTTTCAGCGGTACTGTTCCGGTATTGCCTCCAGTTGCTGCGAAAAAGCCGCACAAACCGCGCCGAAAACTGTATTTTAAAATCGGGACTATCGCCAGTTTGATTGGCATGAGTATTATAGCATCAATTTATGGTGTCAATACTTTTAATTCTGCCAATGCAACTGACTTGCATAACCGAGGGATTACTCTTTACAATTTAAGCAAATTTGAAGAAGCTCTGGCAGCTTACGATCGAGCAATAACTCTCCGGCCTGACTACGCGGAAGTTTGGCAGGAAAAAGCTAAAACTTTATATGAATTGAAAAAATATAAGGAGTCACAATCAGCCTATGATAAAGCAATAGAATTAAAGCCGGAATATTTGGAGGCTTGGACGGGACGTGGTTATGCTTTGGATAAGTTGCAACAGTCAAAGGAGGCGATCGCATCTTTTGACAATGCTTTGAAAATCCAGCCCGACTATCCCGCAGCCTGGGAAGGCAGAGGCGATGCTCTGTTAGACTCGCAGCGGTACGAAGAGGCGATCGCCTCCTACGAAAAAGCGGTACAATTTCAGCCTAATTTGTACCAGGCTTGGTACAATCGGGGGCAAGCTTACCAAAATTTAAAACAGTACGATCGCGCGGTAGAATCCTATCAACAAGCAGTTGAAATCAAATTCGACAATTCTGATGCTTGGTACAATTTAGGCAATGTTTTCCTAGAGTTGAACAAAAATCAAGAAGCTTTGGAAGCCTACGAAAAAGCCGTGCGGTTTCAGCCAAATTTTTATCAAGCCTGGTACAGTAAAGGCATCGCTTTGCTGAAAATGCGGAGGCATGAAGAAGCGGTAGAATCTTACGAAAAAGCTGTTAAATTAAAACCTGATTCTTCTCAAGCATGGTATAATTTAGGCTGGTCTTACCATGAATTACGCAAATACGAAGCAGCTATTGAGTGTTACAGCAAAGCCTTAGATTTGAACCCGAAAGAATCTCAAGCGTGGTACAATAAAGGTAATGCTCAGTACAATTTGCAGCGGTACGAAGATGCGATCGCCTCTTACAACGAAGCCGTCTATGTCAAGCCAGATTACTCGGAGGCGTGGTACAGCCGGGGTAATGCCCTGGTAGCGGTGAAAAGATTCGGAGATGCGATCGCCTCCTACGACAAAGCAATTCGCTACAAACCCGATTACGGAGCCGCAATCGAAGCAAAAAAACGGGCCGAAAGTCAGCCCGGAATCAGCCCACAGCCGCCCCAAAAACCGTAAATTGTTAATTAGGAAAACCGGGCGAATGGAATTCGCGTCTATACGAGAAAACTGGGCGAATGGAATTCGCGTCTATACAAACAAAACCCGCCGACGCGGGTTGAAGAAAACCGGGCGAATGGAATTCGCGTCGATACAAACAAAACCCGCCGACGCGGGTTGAAGAATTGACCGTGAAAATTACGTTATTTTCTTTAGTCCGCGCACCATCCGGACATCGTTTGTGTAGATGCGGTTTCAACCGTACGTCCGATCTCGGACATCGTTTGTGTAGGCGCGAATTCCATTCGCCGTCTGCATCTCGGACATCGTTTAAATAGACGCGGTTTTAACCGTCATCTGATCTACTTTTACCTAACAGCAGGACTAATTACAGTGACACGGCGACTGTCTACCAACATCGGCCAAAAACCTCGATCGCTCAATGCTTTTACCGCCGCCGTAGCAGCGTTTTGATCCGTTGTATAAGCGACGAATAAAAAGGGACGTTGGCCGTAGGAAGCTAAGCCTACTTGCGTACCTAATGCTTGCTTGACTTGGGCGGCTAATTCCGGTTGATTGAAGTAATCTACTAACACGGCGTAACCGGGGCCGAGGGCTTGGGGATTGAACGCAAGATTGCCCGTCTGGGGATTGGCGATTGGTTCTGAACCTGGTGCGGGCTGGGGGTTGTAGACTGGCAGATTTTGGGGTAATGATGCTGCGGGCGATCGAACTACATAAGCTTGCAATCCCACAATATCTTTGATGTATTTAACCCAATCGCTAGCGATTTGCGAGTCGCGAAAGCCACCAACTCGCGTCACCGTATCGTTGATGTACCGACACACTGTATTATCAGTATTTCCGGGAAAAGAGCGTTTTGCTCTTTCTTGCTGTTCCGGTGTTTTGGTGACAATTAACAGTAGATATTCGTCGGACAGTGGCGGTTCGCAGCTCGACTGAGCGTTAACAGAACTCGATAAAATTGTCAAGATCAAAAGAGCGATCGTCGTAGCAGAAAATAGGGGAAGAGAGACAAAAATTTTGTACAATTTCCCCGTTATTTTTCCTAGCTTGGCTGTAGATTCTTTTGCTAGTTGATTCATGCTGTCTGTAGCGATGCGAGGGCATCGGGAATATTTGCTGACGGTGCTTGAAACTCACCTGTCAGTACATATTCTAATCGGAGTTTCAACCAGGTAATGAAAACAGGATCGATGGAAATAATGGCTGCTGCCGGTTGAGGGCATTTTGCTTTGACTTGTGCCATTGTCGGCGCTTCTAGAAAAGCTGGCTGTTTGACCAACCAGAAATCTATTTGTTTTTCTTGTTCGTTGTAATTGCGATTTCTTTCTTTAAACACTTCATCAAGGGCTTCTTCTTCTAGCAAAAAGCGTTGGCTGGCTAAAACGTAGTAGTAGGTTTGCATTTTTGTGGGTTGTTAGGGGTTAGCAGTTAGCGGTTAATGTCACCTCTACCGGCGATTTTTGTTTGGGTAGGGGCGGTTTGCCGAGTTGCGGCAGTTTGAGAGTTCTAAACTCTTGTGCCGTTTACTTTACCTTATTTGCTGCCATCTTGGTAGATGTAGAGCAAGTTGTGTCTGAAAAATGATTGATGTGAGGGGTTGCGGGAGTTGAGGAGATTTTTTTTATGGCGGTTGATTTTGTCTAAAATTGTAGGAAATGCGCGGGCGTTGACTTCTGGGGAGGAAGTGCCGGCGGATGTGGGGGAAATTGTCGATCGCATTCGGGAACTTCTCCCCAGCAGATTTTCCAGAAACAATTACTGATTTGCAAAATAAATACCCAAATTTGTGAAATATGCCGGGAAAAATTGGTTGAGTTTACGGCGGTGTCATTAAGGTTAAGCAGTATGTATTTGAAGATGGTAAACTGCCAGATATAGCCTTTATCAAAAATATGAGGTACAGGTTGAGATACTTCTGCTTTGCTCAGTACAAGTTGTAAATTCTTCGACTTCGCGGAGGTTGACAAATCTTTTGACAATCTGCAAACATTCAAACAGCAACTAAATAGTTGACCAGAAAGAATTGGTTTAAAGCCTCTCTCTTCTAGGGAGAAATTAAAAGAAGACTATTCCTTACTCCAATCCTCTTCCTGACCGGGAGAGGTCGCTATCAACTGTCAACTGTCAACTGTCAACTGTCAACTGAAATAAACATCTAAAATTTTGCCTCAAGCTTTCATGAATTGGACTTTTGAAAAAAAAACGGATATTCCGATCGCCCCGCACATCCATAAAGCTAGACTAATCTAGAGCTTTACCATAAAAATTTCTCCCCCTTCATGAACATCGCCTACCTAGTCAACCAATACCCCAAAGTCAGCCACAGCTTCGTCCGCAGAGAACTCCTAGCCGTCGAAACTTGCGGCATCAAAGTCGGGCGTTACTCCATCAGATCCTGCG
This sequence comes from Microcoleus sp. A6-C6, assembly GCF_036705955.1. Taxonomy (NCBI): domain Bacteria; kingdom Bacillati; phylum Cyanobacteriota; class Cyanophyceae; order Oscillatoriales; family Microcoleaceae; genus Microcoleus; species Microcoleus sp. A6-C6. The sequence goes on from NZ_JAUBVR010000041.1 coordinate 48,650, forward strand.
AATCAGAACTCGTAGACGGCGCAGACAAACAAGAACAAGAACTCACCAAAGTCATCCTAGGAGTTGGCGTACAGGGCTTAGCATGGGGTTTACTCCGCACTGCCGCAACTAGACCAATTCGATTCCTCCAAGCTTTGCGCTTAATGTTCAAAGTGGGCTTACACTCAGAACGCGGGATTTTGCTGCATCTAGCTTATTTAGCAGAAGCTTGCATTCTTTTAAATTGGTTTGCAGAATCCGGTACAACTCACGTTCATGCTCACTTCGGTACAAATTCCACAACTGTTGCAATGTTATGTCGCGTGCTGGGCGGCCCTACTTACAGTTTCACGGTTCACGGCCCTGAAGAATTTGATAAAGCTACACTTCTTTCCTTAGATGAAAAAATTAAACGATCGACCTTTGTAGCAGCAGTTAGTTCCTTCGGCAAAAGTCAGCTTTTTCGGTGGTCCGATCGCACTTATTGGTCAAAAATCCACGTCATACACTGCGGCGTCGATGCAGCATTTTTAGCTCATCCCCACATCCCCATACCCGCAGCACCCCGCTTAGTTTGTGTCGGCAGGCTCAGCGAACAAAAAGGTCATTTGCTACTGCTAGAAGCCGCCAGCAAGCTAGCAGTTGAAGGCTTGGAGTTTAAATTGGTATTTGTCGGAGACGGCCCGCTACGGGCTAAAATTGAACAGCAGATTGCACAACTCGGCCTGCAAAATTATATAGAAATTACCGGCTGGGCTAGTGGCGATCGAGTTCAGCAAGAAATTTTAGCTTCCCGCGCAATGGTATTGCCGAGTTTTGCCGAAGGTTTACCCGTCGTAATTATGGAAGCCCTCGCTCTCAATCGACCTGTAATTAGCACTTATGTTGCTGGTATCCCGGAACTCGTAGAACCCGGTGTTTGCGGTTGGTTAGTTCCTCCCGGTTCCGTACAAGCATTAGCTGTGGCGATGCGCGCGGCATTGGAAGCACCTTTAGAAAAGCTAGAAGAAATGGGGAAAACAGGAGCAGAACGGGTAGCGAAACAACACAATGTGGATTTAGAAGCAAAAAAATTAGTAGCGCTGTTTCAAGGATCTATTGAACAATCATTATAAGATAAGAAGACCGGGCGGTTGAAACCGCGTCGATAAAGACAAAACCCGCCTCCGCGGGCTGAAGACAAAGGCGGTTAAAACCGCCGTCTTCTCTTTAGTCCGCGGAGGCGGACATTGTTTGTGTAGACGCGGTTTCAACCGCCGATTCCAAGCTTTTTAAGGAATAGGAACAGATCTCAACAACTTATCAACAATCGTCTTCGCCCTCCTTCCCCCCGCCGGAATCAACCGATGAGAAAGTACGTGCGGTGCTAATTCCTTCACATCATCCGGGGTAACATAATCCCGCCCCGAAATAAACGCCAAAGCCTGAGATGCCCGGTGCAAAGCTACCGCACCACGGGGACTCACGCCCAGAGTAATCTCTTCATCCTCGCGAGTCGATCGCACCAAATCAACAATATACTGCTTCAAAGAACCTTCCACCTTCACACCAGCGCACAAACGGCGCAATTCCTGCACCTCTTCCAAAGAAATACAAGGCTGCAAATCCTCAACTGTAAAAGTATCAGAAAGCCGTTCCAACATTTGCAACTCTTCCAGCGCAGCCGGATAGCCCAAAGTCAAAGACAACGTAAACCGATCCATCTGCGCTTCCGGTAGCGGAAAAGTGCCTTGATATTCGATCGGGTTTTGAGTCGCAATCACAAAAAACGGCGCTGGAACATTCCGAGAAACTCCATCTACCGTCACCTGCTTTTCTTCCATCACTTCCAGCAAAGCTGATTGAGTTCGCGGTGTCGCCCGATTGATTTCATCCGCCAGCAAAACATTAGCAAAAACTGGGCCGGGCAAAAACTCAAACTTGCCGCTGCTAGGATTCCAAATATTAGTACCCGTGATATCGGTTGGTAACAAATCGGGAGTACACTGAATCCGCTGAAACTTCCCATCGATCGATCGCGCCAAAGACTTCGCCAGCAGCGTTTTTCCGACACCAGGTACATCTTCCAGCAGCGCGTGTCCGCCCGAAAGCACGGCTACCAGCACCAAGCGAATAGCATCCGCTTTGCCGACAATCGTTTTGCCTAAATTTTGTTTGAGCCGCTCAATATGTTCTCTCATATCCCTGATTTTTAAGTAGAAGGAAGAAGGAAGAAGGAAGAAGGAAGAAGGAAGAACAAATACACAGCCAGCTTTTTAGCGTTCCGCATTTTAATTTAAATCAGGTTGATTTACTTAATTGCTAATTGCTAATTGTTGATTGCTCGTTCTTTTATTCCCGGCCTCTTAGAGAGGCCCGAAAGTTTGTGTTGTAGCGATTTCAATCGCCCAATCAAAATAGTAATGTACACAATAAACCGCTCGAATGCGATTTTTTAACCATTAGCAGCTAACACCTTTCTAGCAATATCGCAATCTGCCTGAATTTGAGTTTTGAGAGCATCCAGAGAAGCGAATTTTTGTTCTGGTCGCAAAAATTCTATCAAACTTGCGCTCAAGGTTTGACCGTACAAATCTCCAGACCAATCTAACAGGTGAACTTCTACAGTTAGTTGTAGACCGTCTACCGTTGGGCGGCGGCCAACATTCATCACCCCATTTATGAATGATACATTTGATGATCGATCGGGAATTAGAGATTTGGGATTTTCCCACTTATAGGAAGAACTTTCATCTTTGATGATTCCGCCTCCATCCTTCACCGAGACTCGCACCGCGTACACGCCAAAACAGGGCAAAAATTTTTCCGGTGGTAGTTCGATATTAGCAGTCGGAAATCCGATCGTCCTCCCCAGCCGCTGTCCGCCAACTACAGTCCCGACTAAACTGTAGGGTCTCCCTAGTAACTTATTCGCTTTTCTGAGGTCGCCGGATGCCAGACCTTCGCGGATGACGGAACTGCTGATCCGATCGCCCTCAGCGCAATTGTGCAGGGGTATCAGCGCAACATCAATACCATAGCTAGAGGCGATCGACTGCAAATCCACAGCCGTCCCCGCGCGTCCCCGTCCGAACCTAAAATCAACCCCCACACTAATTCGACTCGCTTGCAGTTGTCGCACCAGAATTTCCTCGACAAACTCAGCAGCAGTCAAAGCCGCCAATTCTCGATCAAACGGCAGCAGGACAAGTTGCTCAACACCCATTGCTGCGAGCAATTCTACCTTTTCTGCCAGAGGCGTCAGCAGTTTTTTGGGTTGACCTGTAAAAAATTCTTGCGGGTGGGGATTGAATGTCACCACAGTAGCGTAAAGCCGATCGCCCGCAGCAGAATTATGACCAGAGAGGCTGTTGCCCTCGGCTTTTGTCTGCGCGATGGAACCATCAAAATTCAGGCGGTTGTCGGATCTCTCAAGCAGTGCTGCTGAGTCGTTGTCCCATGTCGCCGGATGTTCGCCCACAAAATTTTCATCTGTGCCAGCCTGTGAGTGCCAGCTTTGATCCGTTTGAGAAACCGTCGCAGAACTTGACCCAGGCGATCGATTTAAAATTGGCTGCACAACTTGTCGATGCCCTAGGTGCAAACCATCAAAGTTTCCCAAGGCAACGGAAGTTGGAGTCAGAGCAGCGGTAGAAGAAGAAGTTATCCACACGCTTAAGATTTTGACACACTTAGCCAGATTGCGATCGCCAGTCGATTTTAGATTTTAGATTTTAGATTTTAGATTTGACTCCACAGAATCGATCTGGGAGTTAGAACTTCGATCTAAACTTTTTGGTTCTCTACAACTTAAGCCGGGGCTTGTATCCGTCTTTGAGTGAGGTCAGCCTTAGCTTTAATTGGAGATTTCAGGCCTCAAGATTTCAGAACCATCTGGCAATCTCAAATCCATCAAACAGGCACTTTAGGCGCTTCCACCGACTGTTCAGACAAATCCTTGTTATGAGGAGGCAGCAACTGTAACGACAAACCTTCCCGCGCCATCAAACTGTTCGGGAACCTTTGAGCCACTTGCTCTCCCACCTTGTCTAAAAACTCGTCATTGTGCAGCGGGTCGTGGTGAAAAATCACCAACTTTTTGACATTAGCAGCCTTTGCCACCTTCACGGCTTCCTGCCAAGTCGAATGTCCCCAACCAACCCTGCTAGACTTTTCCGAATAATACTCCTCATCCGTATAAGTAGCATCGTAGATCAGCACCTCAGCATCGCGAGCCAAATACAGCACATTTTCGTCCAAACGATCGGGAAAGTGTTCGGTATCAGTCACGTAAGCAGCCGCATATCCCCGCCAGTTGACGCGGTACCCCATAGCTTCTCCGGGATGGTTCAACAAAGCAGTTTCCACCTTGATCTCTCCGATTTCCAGCGGTTTGCCCACTTCGATATCGTTAAATTTCAGGTCTGCCCCCATAATTTGCAGGGGCACCGGAAAATTGGGGTGCAGCATCTGGTCGTTGAGCCGCTGCTGGATAGTAGCCTTATTCGGAGCAACAGCCCCATAGATGTGAAAACAATTGCCCTTGACAAAAGCTGGGACAAAAAATGGGAATCCTTGAATGTGATCCCAGTGGGAGTGAGTAAAAAACATATGAGCTTCTACGGGCATCTGCGACAGGAGAGTTTGTCCCAAAACCCGCAATCCAGTACCGCCATCGAAAATTAGGCGGCTGTCACCCACTCGCATTTCTATACAGGGTGTATTGCCCCCGTAACGTACTGTTTCAGCTCCGGGAGACGCTATGCTACCTCTAACGCCCCAGAAGTGAACCGTAAATTGGTTTTGCATACTAGACATGGGTTTTCCTGCAAGATTGTTCCGGCGAGCCATCGATAAGATATTTACATATTAGTAAGGGCTTGTGCGATCAAACCCAAGCTTTTTGACGGTCGAGTTCCCCACTTGTGAGAATTGCCAAGAGTCTCGCTTCCCAGAAAATGCAAAACTGTTGGGCTTGATAACTGAGGAATAAATTACAAGTTGACTGATCAAGTCTCGATCGTAACTATTCTTTTTCTGTCTTCACTAGCCTAACCCCTGTAGACACACTTTGGGGTAGCAGTTTTACCTGATTCTCATCTGGCAGCCACTGTTTTCGGGCTTCTGCACTTCCCGATCGCCCCAGCACGGTTGGTTATTGGTGCTGTTGCTTGATATCTAGTCCGGTCGATCGACCGTAATATCCAGTCCCTGGGCGCGTTTAGGCCAATATTTGGCAGATATTGCCGATCGAGCGTGACTGCGAGTCCCTACAATAATTACAGTTAATTTTAACGGACTTGAGACCATCGGCCCATCAAACCCCTGCCCCAAGTGTGAGGGACTGCTGTTAATTTAACGAACCTCATCAGTCAAGTTGATTTCCAGAGGATTATTCGGCAGGCGATGCCGCCATCCTTGGAACTATTGCTGTCTGCTGCCGATTGACTGGAACTTTTGCCCGATCGCTCCCTCAAATAAACAGGAAATACTGTGCGGTCGTACTCGATCGAGGTCGTGCCAACTTAATGCCCTACCTGAAAAAATTATAGCTGATGGCAACGCATCTATTTGTTGGCAACGCTCAACTCCAAATCAACTTTTGTTCTAGTTTGGGAGGGCGATCGACATTTTATTCAAAAATCTTAGCAGATGAGGCTGGGTTCACTGCTTGATAGCGATCTGGACGGACAGCAGCAGGTGCTGGTAACAGCATCCAAACAGTATTATTTGATTAATCGCAGGATCACTCCTCAACTGTAGCCCCGCGATCCCAACCACGATCGCAGTCAGTTATTCCCAATTTTGCAATTCTTTAATCTAAAATCGAAAATGGTATGACACCGGGGGGCGCGAGATCCCCGACTCTTGGCAAAAGGCTAAATTTTCGTCGTGCAGTTTTCGGCGGATGAATTCCAGCACTCAAAATACCCGAAATTTCTGAAATTTTCAATTTTTGTGTTTTTTGCCTGTACCCAACTCCGATCGCCTTTGCTCTCAAGAATCAGTCAGAAATATTCGCGCGCTACCTGTCGTGCTTTTCCCAACTATCTTCAATCACTCTTTTTGAGGCAATTATTTCTCAGGATTCGACGCATTTGTGGTACTCACCACGAGTTGGAATTTGTGGTATTATAAAGTCTCACACTCTTGTTTAGAAAAAATCAAAATCTGTGCAAAAGAAGCCTGAATAACTTAAAGTTATTTGTGAAAAAAAGTAAGTATGAATCAATTTAAAAAAACTACAGACAAGCTGAATCAAACGGTAGTGAAAGATTCCGATCGCACTTGGGAACTCGGTCAGCGACGATCCATCGACTTGTCCTTAGAAATGACTGATGCTGGAGCTTTAAGGACATTTAGTCGAGAGGATCGCCCGCAGGAAATCCCCAGAACTGCCGAAAAAAAGCGCCGGAGGGTTGATGGCAAGACCGATCGAACTCGATCGCCTGTGGTTTCTAGCGCCTTTCTCAAGTGGCTGCTAGCGCGTTTGAGTCGATCGAAAGGTGGGCTGGCGGCTTTTGCTTTTACCTTGGCAGCAGTTTGGGGGTGGTGGAACAGTCAGTTATTGTTTTCGACAGGCCTGGGAATCGCAGCGATGATGATGGTTTACCGAGGACAGTCGGGGGAATGGCAATTGCTGCGATCGAAAGCCGAGCAATTTTGGGAGGGCCCGAACCGCCGGTTGGTTTTAGCGGTGGCTGCCGGCGGGATTGCTACTTTGGGGGCTTACATGAGTTTGGCGATTTGGGAAGACTCCCAGAGCCACTGGATGGCTTTGAGCCTGATTTTGCAAAATTTGGGCACGATCGCGATTGCAGGGCTGTTGCTGCGCCAAGCGCTGAGTCTGGGCGCCTCAAAAAAAGATGAAGCAGCGATCGATCGCATCTTCGCAGATTTGACTGATGCTGACCCCGTGAAGCGTTTGATTGCAGTGCGACAAATGACTGATTTGGTGAATCAGGGTGGGTTTCACCGTGTGACTTCTGTCAAAAGTTCGAGCACTCGTTCCCGCGCTGCTGAGTGCTTTCGCCTGATGCTGAGTCGGGAACCCGAAGCTTTAGTCCGCAATGCCCTTCTGGAAGGTTTGCAGACTTGGGACGATACTTATGGAATTGTTTTAGAATCCAAAAATAAAGTCATCGACTATTAGCTGACCGTCAAAAGCATAAAAACTAATGCGATGAATGTTCGGGGCTTTGACGCGCAGGGGTGTGTTAGGGGCGATCGGAGAATTAGACCCTGCCAGATTCGGCGCCGGCATTTCATCCTGAACTATCAGGTTGCCGTTGATGTCGGAAGCAGATAAAACCGTTCGCCGCGAACTGGTGACAAGTCCTGCAACGCTACGGACTGGATACTTGAAAGTTACTTCTATCAGTCCGCTTTTTGGGGCTCCCATTAACACTGTTGACCCAGAAACTGTGAGAAATGCTGGGTTTGAAGGTTGGATGGCGACGGCATTGCTAAAAGTCACTCCCCAATGGGCAAACTGCTGTTCTACTACTTCAAAGCATTTCAAGTCTTCTAATGCTAGGCGAACCATTGCCGGTGCGCTGACGCGCGATCGCGCATCTAACCCTGCGCCCGATCGTTCTGGAGTGGCGACAAATGACTGTTTGCCGTTTAAATCCATGCTTCTACAGGCAGTATCAAATTCTGCAAACCCGTCAGCTAGAAGACTTTTTGCATCAACCATAAAACCCTCGCGATCCCGTTTCCTAAGCAGTTGCATTTTTTGTAGATCTCCCTGATATTAGTTGTTTATTGTGTTTTGGCATTTAGAATGGCGAGACTCGCGATTGCCTTGCCCTGCAATCAGAGGTATCGAAAACCCATCGCCCGCCTTCCCACAAAAACCTTCGACCTTAAAAGGCACTGTTCCGTAAAATATGGTGATTAATTATTCGTGATTGGCTGTCGGCTGTAAAACCTGCCTTGCTTAAAAGCGATATCTAATACTCCTGCTTTCCGAGTGCCTGCTTTCGGGGTCGGCGAACCGACTTTTTTGTGTTGAGGGGTCTCACCCATCATTTTGTTATTATCTCCGATCGGGAGTAGTTTGCAAGGGTGAGGATAACTGCACAGCCGAAGCGCGCCAATCACAAAACTTAGTTGCTGTCTGTAGTTTCAGGTTTCACTTGTACTAAAATAGATTGAAATCAATACTGAATCTTTACAAAAACGACGCCAGCTTTGCAATTTTTTTAAATAAAGACCAGGCGGCGGACTAAAATCTAAAATCTAATAGCGATTGAGGCTTATTTATGCTTGTTCCTCTCGGCTTCGGTCAGCGATCGATAGTTACTTCTCTCGGCAGAATGGTATATTACACTGCCGAAAAAATGCCTTGGATCGGATTGCCGAACTCAAATTCGGCAAATCTACCGAATTTGGTATTTTTTCACGGTTTTGGGGGCGGATCGAGTGCCTACGAATGGTCGAAAGTTTATCCGGCTTTTGCAGCGGAATATCGAGTCTTAGCACCGGATTTAATCGGTTGGGGGCGATCGGAACATCCGCCAAGAAATTATCAGGTTGAGGATTATATCACAACTTTGATTGAATTTATAGAAAAAACTTGCGGCAGTCCGACGGATGTGATAGCTTCTTCGCTGACGGGGGCGATCGTGATTCGAGCTGCGATCGCCCGCCCGGATCTGTTCAAATCCCTTATTTTGACAATTCCCAGCGGTTTATCGGACTTCGGACAGGATTACGGCAGCAGTTTCTTCGCGAAGCTAGTCAACACGCCGATTTTAGACCGATTGCTCTACAGTACGGGCATCGCCACAGACGGGGGTATTCGCAGCTTTTTAGAACAACGCCAATTTGCCGATTCCCGTCGAGTTTACCAAGAAATTGTCGATGCTTATCTGGAATCTGCTTTGGAACCAAATGCAGAATATGCGGCCTTGTCTTTTGTGCGGGGAGATTTGTGTTTTGATTTGTCGCTGTACATCACTCAGCTAACAACGCCGACTGCGATTATTTGGGGTGACAAATCTCAGTTTACTAGCCCGGAGATTGGCCAGCGGTTGGCTAATCTCAACCCGGAAGCAATCAAAGTTTTTCAAACTCTGGAAAATGTGGGTTTGACTCCGCAGTTGGAAGTTCCGGCTGTGACTATTGGTTTAATTCGGCAGTATTTAAGGTTGCTTTCGGAAGGGTAAAGAAGTTCGGCAGCGGATTCTGTAGCGGATGTAACGGATGCAGGTGAGGCAACGGATTTTTTAACGAATTTAACGGATTGATCTTGAAGTCAGAAGTCAAAAGTCAGAGGGAAGAAGGAAGATTAATTCCCAATTCCCAATTCCCAATGTCAACTGTCAACTGACAACTGACAACTGTCAACTGACTATTCTTTGACTCGCACGTCGATGACGCTAGCATTGAAAATGTATTTTTTGCCTTCAAGTTCTAGGGTAGTGCCAATTTTGACTTTGGTATTTCCTAAAACTGGGCCGTTTTCAGTCAGTTGACCTTTTCCCTCTAGGGTAAACATCATATTTCTGCTGAAGGATTCTTCTTCTCTGGGATCGGGTAGAGCTTTGAGACTGCCGTTGGGCTGGGGAACTGCTAGGGTTCTGGTGATAGTTTTGACGGATTTGATCGTAATCTGACCGGAGGGCTGGTTGCGGATCACTACGTTGATTTTATCGCCGGCTTTGAACAATTCTGGAAAGTTGGTGCCTTTGAGTCCGATCGCAATTGCATCGATCTCTACAGGTTTGATGCTAGCGCCGACTTGGGCGACGGAACCGCCGGAAGTGCCGGGAAAGAAGAAGATGCCGACTGCAACTAGCAGTACAATCATCGCGGCACCTACGTCTAGAATGCTGAGTTTACCGAACAACCGGCCTTGAGAATCCAAAATTTTCATAAATCGCTTAATTGACTGACAGCGACAGGAGTATCTGTACAAGCCAAAAGATATTACCACAACGATCGCCCAAAATCCGCAGGACTTGGAGAGTGGGGGAGATGGGGAGATGGGGAGATGGGGAGATGGGGAGATGGGGAGATGGGGAGATGGGGAGATGGGGAGATGGGGA